>NZ_JABAIM010000001.1:1500000-1780005 GCF_012641365.1 Leeia aquatica | reverse complement strand
AAGAAAAACCGCGACCTGCAAAAGAAAGCCTACATGGAAGCCGCCGCCACCGTGATCGGTCAGATCACCGGCGGGCTGGCCGGAGGGCGAGACAGTGCCATTGTGGGTGGCAATGTGGCGCTGAATGGTACCCAGAACAACTACCTCAAACACGAGCAGATGACTGCATTTGCACACGCTTTGAAGCGGTGCAAAGGAGATCGGGCCTGTGAGGACAAGACCGCTGCAGAGTACTCCGCCTTAAGCGAAAAACAACGCAAGTATGCTGAAGCGGTTTGCAAGGCGGGGCCATCGTCACCTGAGTGCTCAAAGCTAATGGCTGAAGCACGATTGGCGGATAGCCTCTGGCCAAGGGCAGTCCCTTGGTCCGATAAACCCTACTTCTCCGTTGATCAAGCCGATGCTGCGAATGATCAGGAAACGCTGGCTCTCGGCGATGTACGTCTGTACTGCAAACTGGGAAGCCATTGTGCAGAGCTACTGTTCAGGCAGGATGCCCGCAACGATGCTGAGCAATGGAGCTATTGGGGACCGTTAATCAACCCCCATCCAGGCACGCCTGCCTATGCAAAGATGGCCAAAGCCTATCGAGAGGGGTATGCCTGGGCAAACGAAGACCTTGCAAAGATGACCGACGAGCAGGTCATTGCCAAAGGCCGGACCTATGACTTGCTCTTGACGGGAGCTATTGCATCGGGTACGGGCATGTTAGAGCGGGCCAAGCTGTCCTCTATCAAAGGCGCGCTGCAAGGGGTACTGGATAGGTTAAATAGCAATGCTGAAGGGGCAGCAGGCACCACTAACAGAGTGGTAAGTTCTGAGGTCATTTCTTCGATGAAACCCTCACTTACCTTACCTGAAAATGGTACGGCAGTCGTTCTTAGCCAAGAGTTGAAACTCCCGGATGGCAGCATTGCCCCCAAGGGCACCATCTTGATTAGGAAAGACCAGCATCTTGGCGTAGTCTATGAAAGTGGTGTCGAGAAGATCATCACCGCCAATCTGGCAAGTGGTACACCAGCTTTGCCTGCACCTCAAACTGGGGTGGGTGGAGTTGGATCTAATCCGCAAGCAGGCTCACATGCTTCGCAGGCTACAGACGATAAGCCTGTTAGGGTAATTGTCGGTGTTGTGGTTAGAGATCAAAGAACTGGGGCCATGTATGAGGGGGCGGTAGATCTTGGACCTACTTTAGATAGGATAAAGAATGGAGGAAGTTATCCGCATAGGAATGATGGTTCAATATTCCAAAATCGCCCACCACGACCAGGAGCTAACCCTCTCTTACCCATGCATCCTGCAGGCTATTACAAAGAATATGTCGTTCCCACTCCTGGAGTTTCTGGTCCAGGACCACAAAGAATTGTTGTGGGAAGAAATGGGGAAAAATACTACACCCCTGATCATTACAATACTTTTATAAGGATTGATTAATAAATTGCTTAGTAATGTGATTTTTTTTTATGAAAATGAGAGCGAGAATTTTGTTGCTGGCGCTTTTAATGCCATTGTTTCCAGTGACATTAAATCATTTGATGCTTTGCTTCAAAATTTAAGCGAAGTCCTGCTATTTCCAGATTACTTTGGTAAAAATTTAAACGCGCTGTATGATTGTCTTAGGGATTTGGGTTGGATTGAGGAGCGTATTGTCTTGGTGCATCACCAAACAATGCCGGATTTGCCTGAGGCAGAAATAGCTTCATATGTTGAGTTATTAGTGAGCGCCGCGATCGATTGGGGATTTGATGATCTGCATGAGTTACGTATCGCATTTCCATCGTATTGCAAGGATAGAATAATATCAGTTCTTTCCGATGTGGGGCTGTATGTGAGGTGAACGCCGAGAATTTGTTGTCATGACAAATATCATGCGGATCTATGTGCTGGGTCCCGGATAATCCCTGACGTCTCATAAAAACAGCCATCTCGACACCGCGCTCGCCCTCAAGGCTGGCTACGACAGCTACAAACTGGCGACGGATCAGAAGAAGTGGGATCAGTACAAGGCAGAGCGTGACGCCCCTGCCAAGGACAGCAACACTCAGGGCAGCGACAGCACCCAAGGCGGCCAAGGCACCAACGGCCAGGGCGGGCAACAAACCAACAACAACCCCGGCATCGGCATCTCGGTCGGCTTCAGCAACAGCAAATCCTCCAGCAGCAGCGACAGTAGCAGCAGCACCGCCAAAGGCAGCAATCTGCAGGCACAAAGCATTGTCCTGCTCGCCCGTGACACCGACATCCGCACCGAAGGCGCCAAGCTGCAGGCCAAGGACATCGACCTTGATGCCGCCCGCAACATTGAGCTCGCAGCCGCCGTCAACCAGGCCAACGTCCACAGCCGGAACAGCAGCAAAGGTAGCAGCTTCGGCTTTGGTCAGCTTACCGGCTTTAGTTTCCAAGGGTAGAGGCCATGCGTCTGGCAGCAATGGAGGGCAGCCTCCTCTTTTGGAGGGCTACCGCTAACCCCATCTAGATCATGGGCCATACCAAAAAAGAATGCGAAAGCATAAACTGATCTTTCGCATTCCTTACTTCATCTTCGCATTTAATCCTGATCGCTCACCACTACTGACCGGAGACTCAGTTGATTGAGAAAATCTCCTTGCCTTGGGGCTTTTCTTTCAGTATTGAATGCGACAAACTCCAGAAGTGGAGGCGACTATTGCCGTGGCCAAGGAGGTCTCCTGGATGCCGGTACGCAAAATCCCTAAAAATCATCTGGTGGTAACGGGCGGCTACTCCAGTCGCAAAAACGCCCAGATCGATGCCTTTGAGTCCTTGCTCGAAAAGGACTACTTCCTCCTGCTTGATTTCGACGAAACGGTCGACTCTTTCGAGCCCCAACCCGTCAGGATACCTGTCCCGGGTGTGCCCCGCGGCTATGTGCCGGATGTTCTGGTGCACTACTGTCCGGACCCTGTTGCAGGGGTGGAACCCAAGAGTAGTCTGGTTGATGTCAAACACACTGACGACCTAGCCAAGCATGCTGATAAGTACGCGATCAAATTCGAGTTTGCGAGGCAGTTTGCCGAGGAGCGTGGCTGGGAGTTCAAGATCGTCGACCAGCATCAGATCCGGACACCTCGCTTGGCGAACCTGAAGTTCTTGCGAGCGTACAGAAATACTACACTGGTTGTCGAAGACATTGATTGCGTACTTGATTGTATGCCGGACTTCCCCTGCTCACATCGTAGCGTGCTGGATCGGCTGGCACAAACTGACGATGACAGACTGCGCTGGTTGCCGGTTATCTGGTCAATGCTGCTGACGGGCCATCTGGTTACCAACATGGATGAGCCATTTGGAAGTGAAGTCCTCATTTCGCGGGGAGGCGCTCGTGCATGGCCAAGGTGATTCCCAACCAGTTATCGCTGACCAAAGGCGCGACCGTCAGCAACAATGGACGTGACTATGTGGTTGTCGCCGTTGCCGACCTGAACAAGATTCTGGCCAAGGACATTGAAACGGGTGCCAGTGTGTTGCTGACGATTGGCGATCTGCGCCCCCCTCAGCATCTTCCAGTAGAGGCTGTTCCAGGTGTCGAGGAGATCGATCTGTCGAGGATTCCCGAGGTAGATTGGGTACTGGCGGAGCAACGCAGAAAATGGCTGGAGCCATTATTGGTCAACCAGTCATTGTATGGCACCAAGATGGCCGAGCAGATTGCCGCTGAGGCAGCTGTTAACCGGGCGACCGTCTATCGCTGGTTGGACGCTTTCAGACGTACCGGGTTGCTCTCGTCACTGTTACCCATGCGAGGGCGGGGTGGAGGAGGAAAAGCAGGGCGGCGGATTTCACCGGAGGTTGAGCTCATCATTCAGGATGTGATCGAGGGCTTCCATGATACCGATCAGAAACCCTCGATTGCTGAGACTATCCTGGAAATCCGACGCCGTTGCTCAAATGCTGGGTTACGCCTTCCGGCAACCAATACCATTCGACTTCGTCTGAAACGGACATCAGGTCGTGAGCGTACTCGCCGACGACTAGGCGAAGCTGCAGCTTACGCCTTGCATGATCCAGGCAAGGGCAGTATTCCAGATGCCGATTGGCCCTTGGCCATCGTCCAGATTGACCATACCCTGCTGCCTGTGATTATCGTTGACG
Source organism: Leeia aquatica (assembly GCF_012641365.1). NCBI lineage: Bacteria > Pseudomonadati > Pseudomonadota > Betaproteobacteria > Neisseriales > Leeiaceae > Leeia > Leeia aquatica. Next base: position 1,775,895 of record NZ_JABAIM010000001.1, on the reverse strand, counting down.
ATGAGCACCGCAAGCCAATAAACCGAGCATGGATTACATTGGCCATTGATGTCGACAGCAGGGTATGCCTGGGGATGTATTTGTCTCTGGACCCCCCTTCGGCCATGTCAGCGGGGATGTGCATCTCACACGCCATACTGCCGAAAGAAGCTTGGCTCAGACAGCTGGCGATTTCAGAACAGATCACCTGGCCGTGTTGGGGTGTGATGGGCGCTATCCATATGGATAATGCCAAGGAGTTTCGCGGAGACATGCTGAAGATGGCGTGCAGGGAATACGATATCGACATCCATCTGCGGCCAGTGAAGAAGCCGCGTTATGGTGCGCACATCGAGCGCCTGATGGGAACAGTGACGCAGGGCCTCAAGAGCGTGAAAGGGTCGACCTTTTCCGGGCCGGATGAGAAAGGGGAATATGACGCGGAGGGGAATGCCTGCATGACCTTCGCCGAGATCGAGCGCTGGCTGATTCTGTTCTTTGCCCGCTATCACCGTGATATCCACACTGGTATTGCTATGGCGCCACTGCAGAAGTTTCGGGAAGGACTGCTGGGTACCAAGAAAAAGCCAGGGCGAGGTTTACCAGCTCGACGCCTTGATGAAGAGGTATTGAGGATCCATTTCACGCCCTATGTGGAGCGGCCAGTCCAAGGTTATGGTGTGGTCATCGACAATGTGCATTATTACCACGATGTCTTGCGTCCCTGGATCAATGCTCCGCACCCGGATTTTCCGAAACACAAGCGCAAATTCCGCTTCCATCGAGACCCTCGGGATATCAGCCAGCTATACTTTTTCGATGAGCTCAGCGGTCGCTTTTGTGCCATTCCCTACCGAGACACCAGCCATCCTCCCGTAAGCATCTGGGAGCTTCGCAATGCTCAACGTGCTGCGAAGGCAAAGGGTATCGACCCGGACAATGAGATGGTGGTCTTTGCCATCGTGAACGAACAGCGTGCACTGGAGGCGGCCGCGGCTGCCAAGACCAAGACGGCCCGGCGTGAGGCGCAGCGACGGGTTGAGCAAGCCAAGCAGCGAGAGGTAAAGAAGCAGACCATGCCGACTGTTTCTCAACCCGTTGTGCCCAGTGCGCCACCTCCGATGGTACGGGGATACAACCCGGATGAAGTTGATGCATTGGATGATGAGTAATGGATCAATCTGAGACCAGATCACGCCTCAGCCCAGAGGCAGAGCGCTTGCTGGATGAACCGGATGATGTCCGCATTCGCGCTATTCAGGCAGGGACCTGGATGAGCTACGATCGTGCCAAGGCGATCCTGTCCAGGATGGAGGATTTGCTGAATTATCCGCAAATCACCCGCATGCCGAACATGCTGTTGGTTGCTCCTTCTTTCAATGGGAAGACCTCATTGCTGGAGCGTTTCATATCTTTGCATCCACCTGATCTGGATCCGACAGCGGAAGTCACGAGATGTCCGGTGGTGATGGTCGAAGCTCCCTCTTCACCCGATGTATCGGCATTCTATACTCGCATTCTGGATGCATTGATGGCACCGTACAAACCCAGTGCCTCGATTCAGGAGAAAAACTCTCAGGTCAAGCACCTCTTTCGGGTGTTGGGGGTCAAGGTCTTGATTGTGGATGAGATCCACCACCTGATTGCGGGTAGCTTGAACCGGCAGCGGGATTTTCGCAATGCACTCAAGAGCCTGGGCAATGAAACCAAGGTGTCGATCATTGCTGCCGGCATCGAAGATGCCTACAACGCCTTCGTGGCTGATCCCCAGATGTCTAGCCGGTTTATGCCCGAAGAGTTGCCTCTGTGGCGGCCAGGCAGGGAGGTGGGCACACTGCTGGCCACGCTGGAGCGGCGAACGCCACTGCATAAACCGTCCAATCTGAAGTCTCCAGAGTTGATGAGCGAGATGTGTCTGCGCAGCGAGGGCACCTTGGGTGATCTGTGTGACCTTTTCAAGGAGTTGGCTGTGGACGCCATTCGCAGCAAGGCGGAAGAAATTACGCTGGAGCGCATCCGTACCATTCACTGGGTGCCGCCTTCCAGGCGTAAATTGCACCGCCGTTTCTAGCCACCATGAAAGGCCTGACTGCCTCGCTGTGGCCTGTCAGGTACAAGCCTTACCCCGATGAGCTGCTGACTTCCTGGCTGATCAGGCTGGCCTGGGGGCATGGCTTGAAGGCACAAACTTTTTGCAATCGGGTTTTTGGCGGTCGGCATCAGGTCTGGAACCGAGATTCGGACCGGCTTGCCCCGGTGTGGCTGATCAATGCACTGGTGGAGCAAACTGGAACGCCCAGGCAGATTGTTTACGGCACTACCCTGAGAGCCTATGAGGGGATACTCTACCCGCACTTCCGCCCAAGCGGGACCTTGCCCTGGGTTCAGACCCTGATGGTCTACCACCGAAGTCGCAGAGGCTATGGGGTGCAGTTTTGTCCCGTTTGCCTTGCTGAGGATGAGTGTCCCTATTTTCGAAGAGCATGGCGGGTTTCTTTTAATACGATGTGCATGCGGCATGGCGTGATGCTGCATGACCGGTGCCCGGCGTGCGGTATGCCTGTGGTGTACCATCGAATGGAAATGGGGCGAGGAAGCGTCTTCGAGGTGGGCTCCATGGCAGATTGTCACGCCTGTGGTTTCTCGCTTGTCGAGGCACCTCGACAGGAGATATGGGGCTATGACAGTCAAGCCTTGAGCTTTCATCTGGGATTGTGTCGAGCACTCACCGAGCCTGCGGGGGCAGGTATGGTGCCGGATAAGCTCCGGGTGATGCATCAATTGATTCGATTGATGGTATCTCGCTACAAAACGATAAGCTTACGACAGTATGTTTCCAAGACCTTGGGGGTAGATGACCCCATTGAGATTGCCGGACGGGTATTTGTTGAGACTCAGCCACTGGTGGCACGACATCACCTGATTCAGTTGGCAGCCTGGCTGATGGTTGATCTGGCGACTCGGTTAGAAGGGGCGTGGCGTGCAGGGACGCTTCGGTACAATCATCTTGAGAAAGACTTTGACGAAGCCCCAGACTGGTATCGCAGCATTGCCGACTTGTTTATGGACTGGCGTCGTCATAAGCGCTCCCCCGGCTAGACCTCGTACAAACACCTTGCTGGCGAAGTTTGTAGTCACATAGGGCCACGGAGCATTCCCTGCCACAGGCTTCTTCAGAGAGCCCAAATCAAGGGCTTGGCCAAGCCACACGGTTGTTTGGCCTTCGTCAAGCCAGCTACAATCAATCAACCCTGCAAGACCAAGCCGGAGAGAGGCCATGGCCACCTCAGCTGCTCTGAACACCCTATATCGATTGGCTGATTACCCGGTACTGGCCCGTTTGGCCAAAGCACGCACGCATGCAACCCGGCTGGATGGTAGAGCGTGCCGCTGCCTGTATGAATCCGCGTTGCCGCAACTGGATTGGCAAACCCTATCTGCAGCGGAGCGAGCGTTGATGTACGCGCTGGGTCTTGAGGAGACAACATGATACTGTTCCTAGACTTCGATGGCGTCCTGCACCCGGACACGGCCTATCTGATCAAGGGCCGACCAGTACTGCACGGTGAAGGTGAACTGTTCATGTGGGTGCCCTTGCTGGAGGACGTACTCTCCTCACACCCGGAGGTACAGATCGTACTGAGCACCAGTTGGGCGCGTGACTTCGGCTTTACCCGCGCACGCCGTTACCTGCCTGCCAGCCTGCGTAACCGCACAATCGGTGCCACCTGGCACAGTGCCATGGCCTTTGAAGGGGAGTACCGCAGCCGTAGTCGCAACACATGGTGGGACCTGCACAACCGCTACCAGCAAATCCGCCGCTATGTAGAACGGGCTGGACTGGCGCACTGGGTTGCGGTTGACGATCAGCCACACGGCTGGGATGCTGCAGATAATGACCATCTGGTACAGACCAACCCGGATACAGGTTTGTCTGACCCTGCTGTTATTGCCAGGCTACATCGCTTGCTGGAAACAGGATCATAAGTACCCCTTACCAGTTCTGACCATATACTTTGAGAGCATCCGCACCAACGATAGCGGTATCGCGCCTGAGTAGGATCAACAAGCCAAGAGATTTGGCTTCATGTTGATCGGTCTATGCCATGAGTGCCCAAATGAGTGCATACCTTCTGTTATGGCAGGCTTCTATATGAAGTTCGCACATGCTACCAGTCCCCAAGCATTGACCATCACACTTCAGGGATAAAATCGGCCACTCGCTGTTTAAAGCTTGCTAAGCTCCTCCTCCAGCCACCTGGCCTCAGGCACTCCAAGCGCAATTAGCGACGCTACAAGAGTGTCAATGGCAGGCCGAAACGGCGCGGTTTTGCTGAAGCTGTCCGGGCTGTGTGCCCGGATGGCCTCTATCAACAAGCACCAACGGCGACCCACACCGTGGTCGATCCACAGCTGTCGGAAATCAGGATAGGCCTCGATCCATACGCTTCCGGCCCCAACGAGCACATCTAGCTGCTCGACCCGTGGCGCAACCTCAAGTAGATTGAGCAACACTAGGGCGACGAAGAGTGACGGCCCTTTGCTGACCAGTTTGCCCAGAACAGGGAGAAACGGGCCGACTCGCTTCACGCCCTTCTCAAACAGGTAGCACTTCGATTCCTGTCCGTACATGTGGTCGTTGAAGAACAAGACGGCGATTGCCGGGCCAATGTGCATTCCGATGGACAAGTCCCTGCTTCGGCTGAGACGTTCCCATCCACGCGTGGTTATCATGTGGTCAGCGAGTTCTCGCCGAGTGTCTATGGCTACCTGCGTTGAGATGTTGTCGCCCTCGAAGTACACCGCGTCGATGCTGCGCAAGAAATCGACGAGCACGTCGTAGAAATTCCGGTCTGGGAGCGCAACGATGTGCCGCACGGCCAGTTCAGCGGCCTCAGGCGTTGACAGGCCGACAACGCAGCGTGCAACCGCCGCAAAGAACGGATCGTTCCACTCAGAAGGCGGACGGTCCGTTTCGTCTCCGTCGTTTAGGTTCGCTCCATTCGCGAGGGCCGTCCAAGGCATGTAGGCTTTCACGATCTCGTTGAGCCAAGGGCGCGTGTCATCGTGAGGAAGGGCGAACACTTGGCGCAACCAGAGAGCCGCAGCCTGATGATTTACATGCTTTGCTGGCGAAGGTACTGGCGCTTCAGGCGTAGCAATATGGATTCCGGGTAAGTGAAGTCGCCTTCTCGGCCGAGCCTTCTCTACCGGAAATGCCGGCCAGGTTGGCTCCGGGCTTTCGCCACCAAGCCATGCCATCTCAGCGTCAACGGCAGTCCGTGCCCGTTCATAACTGCGCGCCTTGCGAGCGTCGACATCTTCCGGCGACGCATCCCAAGCTCGGTTCTCCACGACACTCGCGCTGAAAGCACATCGGAGCACAGCTCTCGGCAGCCGGCTGTCGACCTCCGCTAGGGCTGCGGCGGACGTCCCGAAGCCGTGCGCGGCAGCGTGGTTTCCTGTCGCCGCTACCTCAAGAAGCAACCGCACGTCTTCCGGCGTTGACCGATGTCGCAAGGAGTGGATCAACCCGGCATAGGCGATCGCGGTCGGATTGAAGCGCAGGCCCCCTCGCATCTGCCGGTCAGGATTGTCGTCGAGCGCCGCAAGCGTGGTGTCCAGTTGCGACCGCGCCCATTCCCCGTGCTCGGCGCGCAAGGCATCATCGCCGTCCCGCATGACGATCATGGCGGCCGTCACAATCGCTTCCTCTTGCATCCGCCGCTCGCCGTCATCGTCGTCGGATTCGATGTCCGTCGTAGCTCTTGCCGAACGCCGCGCCCAAGCCACCGCCGCCGACCGGCCCTCCGGCAGCAACCGAGCGGGATCGTCGACTGCGAGGGTTAGCACAGACCGCGTAGCAAAATCTGACTCTCGCTCAGTCGCGGCGTCTCGTAAAGCTTGTAGATGGGTCTGCTCTGCCTCTGGCGATACATACTTGCGCGCAGTTGCGGATGAACCGTCCTTGAGCGTCACTTCGACCTCTTGCCAATTTGCGGTATCCGAGAGGTTCAGTGCGTACCTAACCATGAATTCCGGGTTGCCCAGGTGCGCACTCGTGGCGGGTTCGCCCAGGCGTGCTGCAGCGGTCGCCAGCAGCGTCCGCAGTGTCGTAAGTTGATCCGGGGTTGCTAGGAATGTGAAGTTACCAAGCAGTTCGTCAAGTGCTGTCCCTCGGCTGGGACGGCGCCTCAGGTCAGCGGCGGTCACACTGCCGACCGGTTCATTACGCAAGGCGCCAACTCCGAATAGGTCCGGGATACCGAGACGATCCTGCACCTTACGCGAGTGATCCATGCAAAGCAGTTCGGGACAACTTAGAAAAGTCGCCGCCACGTCAAGCGATTTTGGCCAATGCGAAATGATGAGATCAACTGCCAACAGCAAGTACGCAGCGCACGAACCCTGCGGCCCAAGCACGTCTGCTAGGACAGCTTCAAACGCTTCGCCAGCCTCGATGCGGTGGTGTGCCCATGCTTCGAGTGCCATCAGAGCGGATGTGACGGCATAAAAGTTGCTGTAACGTGACCATTCATAGGACTGCGTCCATGTGAACGTACGCGCACCTTCTGGAAAGACCAAGTCGATACTGTTTAGTCTAGGGTCAGCTCGTTGACTTACGGTTAGGAGAGCGTGCGCAACCAAGCGATGAACCAAGATCAGTCCATCCTTGGGGGAATGGGTCAATAAATCAAGGAATAGATTTTGTGCCAACGATGTCGGGCGGAAGTTGTAATCGTAGTACGTAAACACATCCTCGCGCTCTATCTTGGAGTAGTGCTCATGTTGCCGGGGCCTTGCGATTAATACCTGCGCGATCAGATTAGCCAACTCTGCTGGGGCTGCTTGCGCCAGCGTGCCGCGCATCTTCAGGATGCTGCGCACGATGTCTTCGTTATGCTCACTCTTTCCCACTGCCGTAAGGTATTCGGCGGCCAACTCCGGCGTTGTCCGCGCGAACATGACGAATGCATCACGGAGGTCCGATTTCAGGGACTGGACCCCGTCGCGATCAAGGTGCGCCCAAAACACAGGGCCCTCGCTCGGCGTCGGCATTGCGTCTCTTGGCTCCATCAACCTCAGCCAACGATAGATCTGCTGTGTCGTAAGCGGCGTGATATCGGTGGCGCCAAGCGTGCCAACCGAGAATGCCGCGAATAGCTGAACGATCTCTGGAATGGCCTCGTTGGGAACTTCATCTCTGGTACCCAAGAGCCAGATAATCAACGTCGTCCATGCTGGGCCGCGTGGGACGTTGATCGATGACGGTATGAGCGCGGGGTCGACGCCCGCAGCCCCAAAGACCTTTGCGGCCGGAAGCACGTCGACAGCCATGACCGTTCGGATAAGTTCGCGCAGCAGTGCGGCGCCATTGGCGAGAAGCTCGGGCGATGCGCGTTGGAGAAGTGCTTCCGCAGCTTCGGATCGAGCTAGGGCGAGCAACGCGGCGCGGCGCCAAGAACGATGAACTCCCGCTTGGCTCAGCCGATCAAAGAGCGCGTGCCACCTCGCGCCATCAGTCGCCCGCTCGATTGCCATGCGGCCTGCCAGCTCAACACCACGTGCAAACATTGCCGCTGCTGGCCGATCTAGTTGTAGCCTGTCGACGAGTTCCGGATCGGCGTGCAGTGCGCTCGCAATCGCCCACTCACGCAGTACGTCATGGCGAAACGCGACCCGGTCAATGCCCAAATCCCGCAGAGTGCCGCTAGACACCAAAGCATCGATCGGCGCCGCGGCTTGGCCTGTAACGTCGAGGAAGTCGGCGCCAGACAAGGTCTGCGCTGCCGCGCCTTGCAGCAGCCGAGTCCGATCACGCCACCCGGTGTCGCGTGCGCCGTCCGCACTGGTCCACCACTGCTCGGCCATATCGACTTCAGTGCGCGGTACGGGATCAGACGCCGGCTGACTCGCCAGCCGTGCGAGGCGAAACAGGTTTCTGGTGACCTGGCGTGCGGGATGGCCGTCCGTCAGAAGGGGCGCAAGCGAAGGATTTGTCACCTTCAACTGCTCAATCTCCACCTTGCTCAGCTCACCTATCATGATCGGGTCGGTTCCGCCCAGGCGTGCCAGTGCATCGCTTGGTAGCCAACTGGGCTCATCGATCCCAAATTCGCGCCGAGCCGTTGCGACCACAACCACCCCCGGAACAACAGAGGCTTCCCCGACGACATCCACGACCGTGGCCCTCTCCTCTGCGCTGAAAGAGTCAAGGTTGTCGACAAAGATCGTGGCGCCGCCGTCATTAGCCAGTTCGACGAGCAATTCGCGAAGCGTTCCGTCGAAGCTCAGCTGTGCGCGCAACGCGGTCCACCCGCGCGGCACACATCGTCCTGGGCTGAGAACGATGACCTGACTTTCGGCTTGCATGGCCTCGGCCATCTGCCGCAGGACGCCCGATTTGCCGACGCCCGCATCACCACGGATCTCCACATAGCGTCCGCGATCCAACGCTTCGCGCGTTGCGGTAACGCGCTCCTGCCGTGCAAGAACGACGTTGCCCACACGGTTACGAATGTCAGCAAGCGCCAAGCGGGATGACTCAGCTAGCGCGGCTCGGGCCGTAGCGTGCCGACGCTCGCCTAGGAACCGATAGCCCAGCTGCGCGAGAGCTTGCAGTGCTGTCTCGCGGGTTCTGTCACCGCCACTTTTCGCCACATCGATTGCTAGTTCTATGAGGCTACCCCAAAAGGCCCCAGCGCGTGATCCATCGTCGGGATGCAATACACGCACCGCGCGCTCTAGCGCCAGATCGTGCGATGCTGAGCCGGATGCCGTAAAGTCAAAAGTCAGAATCTGCAGTCGGCGCAACAACAGCCAGACGGTCTCGTTGTCGTCCAGCGAGTTTTCGTCTTGTAGGTGGCTTTTGAATGTCTTGATAAAGGCGCGCATGTCGTCATTAGCCACACCCGCCAGGTCGATTTGGGTGGCGAACGTAGCTGCGTCACCGATCTGCCGCGCAAGCGTGAGTACATCCTGATATGCCCCATCGATCTTGCGCGATCCCTTTGTCGTTGCAATCGCCAGCTCGTAGCGCTGCGTAAGAAAGTCAGGCCGTTGTGAGGCTTTGACAATTTGGCCTACAACTTTGCGAAAGATAGGGTCGGCGGCGGAGAAGGTGATGGATCGCTTGACCTGAACTTCCAGCACCGCCAACTCTCCGGATACGTTGTCGTGGGCGTGGATCACTACGTCGTCCAGCGGATGCCCCGTATTGGCCTGTTGTAGCGCGACTCGATCTATAGTGGCACCGGGAAGGCCTCGGGCGGGTGCTCCGGCGAGCATGGCTAGCAAGTATGATGCACCGACCTGGGCCTCAAAGTGGGTACCTGCTGGCCCGCTGGCCAATATACTTGTTCCTAAAGCCCCCTTTGCCAGCTCGCTCATATGATACCCCCGACGACCCCCATCTTCAGTAGCACTCCGCTTTAGAGTCCGGGGGCAGTTTAACAGTCCTTTCCGCCAGTGGTCGGGCATACTCGGAGGGCGTCAGCCCTCCCAATGCCTTCTTCGGGCGCGCTTCATTGTACTCGCACCGCCAGGCTTCAATCAGCACTCGGGCATGTACCAGACTCATGAATCAGTGCTCGTTCAGACATTCATCCCGCAAGCGGCCATTGAAGGATTCAATATAGGCATTCTGGTTCGGCTTGCCCGGTTCGATCTGCCGTAAGGCTATGCCACGCTGCTGCGCCTAGCCCTGCATTGCCCGTCCGCAGAACTCCTTTCCATTGTCCGTGCGAATCACTTGAGGCAAGCCGCGAGTTTGACCGACCTGATCCAATAGCCGGGTCAGCAGCTCACCGCTGATGGCGCGCTCCACTACCACAGCTACCGCCTCATGGGTGGCATCATCCACGATGGTCAGGCATTTGATCACCCGTCCTTCTGCACTTCGATCAAACACAAAGTCCATCGACCAGATTTCGTTGGCAGCCTGGGGCCGGATCAGCGCTTGACGCTGCCCATGCAAGACTTTCTTGCGCTTGCGCCGCCTTACCTGTAACCCCGCCAGCGCATACAGGCGTTCCACCCGCTTGTGATTCACCTGCCAGTGTTCTTGTCGCAGTTTCAGGCAGATCATGCTGACCCCATAGCGCCGGTGTTTCTGTGCCAGTTCAATGATGCGTTGACGCAGTACGTCGTTGCAATCGGGTCTCGGGCTGTAGCGGAAGGCACTCGTGCTCATGCGGGCGATACGCAGCGCATGACGCTGACTGAGTCCGCGTCCAGCCAGAAACCGCACCAGTTCCCGTCGGACCGGTGCGGTTACCACTTTTTTTGCAGCGCCTCCTTGATGACTTCGTTCTCCAGCAGGCTGTTGGCCAGCATGCGCTTGAGGCGGGTGTTCTCAGCTTCCAGTTCCTTGAGGCGCTTGGCATCGGAAACACTCATGCCGCCGAACTTGCTGCGCCAGAGGTAGTAGCTGGCTTCGGAGAAACCATGCAGGCGGCACAGTTCCTTGATGGGCAAACCGGCCTCGGCTTCACGCAGAAAGCCGATGATCTGCTCTTCGGTAAAACGCTTCTTCATGTCCACTCTCCTTGGTCAGGGGGATTGGACTCTAATACCGGGTGATACTCAAATCCGGGGGACCGCCGTCGGCGTTGCACAGCTTCGATTTTCCCTGTGTTCAACTTACCAGCCTCAATCACCTTGTTCTTTGTGATGATGTAATGCGACTTACAAGCATAATTGTCAGGTCCCGCATGATTGCGCACCCCTCTCAGGAACAGATGCGGGTGGGAATGCTGCCATTGCTTGAGTGCCTGTAGCGGCGTTTCATGACCCAGTGCCTTCTGTGGCAAGTGCTGGTTATACAGCCATACATAGCGGTGCAGCGTTTGTGCCAGATCCTCCGCACTGTTGAAGTGATGTGAGCGCAGCACCTGCGCCAAACGGCCATTGAAACGCTCCACCATCCCGTTGGTTTGCGGTGTCTTTGCCATTGTCGGTCAGCAGGGTCTGTATCCTGAACGGTGCAGCCTTGGCTACCGCGTTGAGGAACGAGCGGGCTGCGGCAGCGGTCTTGTGGCGCTTGATGGCAATGAAGACCCAGCGGGTGGCACGATCTATCGCCACAAAGACGTAGCGCCGGGTAGTTTCATCCGCCATCTGCGGCAGGTACTTCACATCAAGGTGCAGATAGCCGGGCTCATAGGCCTTGAATGGCTTGCTGGTATCGCTGGGCTTGTCCGGCACCGGCAAGCGGGAATGACCGCGTCGACGCAACAGGCGATCCAGCGCTGAGCGACTCATGCCGGGTTCGATGAACTCACGGATGACCGCCAGCAGGTCATCGAGCGGCAGCAACAGCTGTGTACGCAGGTAGATGACCAGCTCTTCCTGTGCAGCGTTAAGGGTGGTTTGCAGGCGGTGAGCGGTGTGGCTACCATCCTGTACGGTATCGCGCTTGCGCCACTTGCGGATGGTGTCGCGAGAGACGTTGAACTGACGAGCGAGTTCGTAGTCACTGCCGGTCGCCTTCTGGATGGCTTCACGGGTGGCGGGAGTGGTGGTGGCGTTCTTGTGCAAGGCGATCAGCATGGTATGTCCCGGTTCATCCATTGTGCCATGAGGGTGGTGAGGAGTTCACGCCCGATCAGTAGTGGTGATTTGCTTTTTAGCAGATATTCATCCGGGACCCAACACATAATTCCAGTTACCGATAGAGGGAGATAGGCTGACGGTCCCTCCTTCTTTGAGCAAATGCCACTTAGCTGGATTCAGCGGCGTAATGACCTTTTCCCCGCAGCCGCAACAGCACAAATGTCCAGCTGTTTCGAATTCCTCACTAATGTAGACTACTCCCTGCTCAAAGATGGCAGGGAACTGTGTGACAAACTCAGGTCTAATATTTTCTACGTTAGATAAGATATTTCTGACGCAATTGGTCAGTAATCACGGCAATGATCAGCAAGCAGCCGAGCACAACCATCTGCAGGTATGAGCCAATGTTGGCAATATTCATACCGTTCTGCACCAATACAATGAATATGGCCCCCAGGACTACATTAACCGTCTTACCAATGCCTCCACGCAAACTAACACCACCGATAACACAGGCCGCAATAGACTCAAGTGCAACCGTACCACCGATGTTTGCCTCCCCACTGCCCGTACGGGCGGTCAGCAATAGCCCCGAGACGGCTGCCAATAACGCACAAATAATGTAGGCCATCCAGAGCATGCGTCCAGAGCGGATGCCAGAAAGTTCTGCTGCACGAACATTCCCACCGACGGCATGGAGATGACGTCCCGCTGCAGTACGCTCCATCAACAACCAGACCAGTGCAACACCGATCAGACAGATAAATACCGGTGCTGGCATGCCCATAAGATCTCCAAAACCGAACAGGTCCCCAAACTGGCTGGGCAATCCGGATACCGGGACCCCCCCTGTGAGATACAACGCCAATCCAAAGCCAATCGATTGCACCCCCATGGTCATGATAAAAGGTGACACCTTAAACAGTGACACGCCCATGCCGTTGATTGCACCGACAACTATCGCAGCGGCGAGTCCGGCCAGACAACCAAGGACAATGACCCATTCCAGCGGAACGCCGGCATGGCTCAGGGCGGCCATGGTCATAGATGACACGACCGAGGTGATAGCAAGCACCGTACCCACCGATAAGTCAAAACCGCCACTGATAAGCGCCAACATCTGACCTAGAGACACCAGAATCAGGTATACCGACTGACGAAACAAATTGATGAAATTCTGCGTCGTCAAAAACTGGTCGGATAGGCTACCAAAAACGATAAGAGACCCCCCCAGAAAAATCGGTAAGACACCAATTTTAAGGAGCAGCTGAAAGACGGCTTTCGGACCAGACAGAAACTGTAGCGCGGCCGTTGCCGGTTTATTGGCGTTTGTTTCGCTCATGACAATACCTCTTCTTTGTCAAAAAAGTGCTGCAGCACATTCGATTCTGTAATTTCATCGCCCGACAATTCGGACACAATACGCCCCTGGGACATCACATATAGTCGATGCGACAGATGCATGACCTCAGGCAAGTCAGAAGAAATGACCACCACGGCGGCCCCGGTCTCGCACAATTCACGGATCAGTTCGTAGAGGGCGCTGCGGGTACCCACGTCCACCCCAACCGTAGGCTCATCAAGTACATACAAGTCAATGTCGGTAGACAACCCTCTGGCAAACAGTGCTTTTTGCTGATTGCCTCCGGATAACAAACCGACCGGCTTGTGTAGATTGCGGTCGTGCAGCTCTACCCGCTTGGCCAACTGTTTGGCCGTACTCAGCTCCTTACGGGGAGAAAGCCCGCCAAATCCGGAGCGGTGCTTGCCGTGCCGCAAGGCAGGCATGGTGATGTTGCTGCGCGAACTGAATGAGAGAAACAACCCTTCTGCCCGACGATCCGGTGGCAGGTAGAAAAATCCTTCTTTCCACATCGATGACGGATGATGGTTCGTTATCGGTTTACCCTTGAAAACCACTTCGCCGGCGATCACCCGGTCTATCCCGAATGCCGCCCGCAATAATTCGGATTTACCACAGCCGACCAGTCCGGCCACCCCGACCACTTCCCCGCGACGTACCTGGATGCTGGCAGACTGGACGCCAGATCGAGTGGATACGTCTTGCAGATCAAGAATCACCTCCTGAGGATTGGCCGCAATCTTCGGGTAAATGTTATCAATCGTACGTCCGGCCATCATCTCTATCAGCCGCTCTTCTTCAGTCACTTTGGCATCTACGGTGCCAATATGCCGCCCATCACGCAGTACGGCCACACGATCAGCAATCGCACGGATTTCCTGCATGCGGTGCGTGATATACAACACCCCTACACCTTCTGATTTCAGTCGCTCGACAAAGGCAAACAATTGACGTGTTTCCTTGTCGGACAGCGAGGCTGTCGGCTCGTCCAGAATCAACAGCCTCACCGGGTGGCGGAACGCCTTCGCAATTTCGACCATCTGTTGATGTGCACGTCCGAGCGTCCCTACCCGCACATGCAGCGGAATATCAAACCCCAGCTGTGCCAACAGGCTGGCTGCCTGGCGTTCCATGGCACGCCGATCCACCAATCCCAATCGCGTTGGTTCGTCGCCCAGAAACAGGTTTTCAGCAACGGTCAGGGAGGGTACCAGCGAGAATTCCTGAAACACGGCGCTGATGCCATGCCGACGGGCATCCAGCACCGACTGGAAATGGCAGGGTTCATTTTCAAGCAGCAACCGGCCTTCCGTAGGCAACTGCGCGCCGGCAATAATGGAAATCAGGGTTGATTTGCCTGCCCCGTTCTCGCCAAACAAGGCCAGTACTTCACCCTTGTGTAAAGTGAGCGAGACACTGTCGAGCGCTTTTACCCCGGGATACTGCTTACTCAGCCCCGATACATCGAGTAATGTGTCGTTCATGGATCAAATTCCAAGCAAAATTCTGCCCCGGGTGGCATTCTGTGAAGAAGCCACCCTGACACAATCGTTATCTGAGTGATGGCTTAGTTGACGGTAAAGACGGGCGTAAAGCTGTCAGGTGGCAAGATGTTTTCTTTCACGATCCTGCCAATGTTTTGCTGATCGACGACAAAGATTTTGGGTCCGACATGTTTGAGGACTGGTTTGCCTTCCAGCAAACGGATGGCCTGGTCAACCGCAATACGTCCCTGAATCACCATCGAGTCAGCAGGAGATGCCATGATCTGTCCCTGCTTGATGCCTTCATATACGCCTGGGGTAATATAGAAAGACAAGAGCTGCACCTTACCGCCCAAATTACGGGACTTCACGATCCCCTGCGCTGCCTCGGCTGTCACCGCGGTACCTGCGATGTATTTCAGGTCAGGATTCGCCTGCAGGACGTCTTCAACCAGTTTGGATTGTGCTTCCTTGCCGGTATCCCCGTATTTAGGGTCCAGTACCTTGAGCGCACTGTTCTTGGTCGCATCCATGAACCCTTTATGTGCTGCCTCCACCCATCCGGCACCTGCAGGCCCAGGGAACCAGCCTACTTTCACGGTCGGTGAGCCTTTAGGGTGTTTTTTCGCCAGGTAGTCACCGGTAGAGAAGCCCATGGTGTAAAAAGAAACCAGGGATTTGGCTGCAATATCCGGTGAATTAATCCCGTTCACTAGATCAATGACCGGTATTTTTTTGGCCGTGACATTCTTCACTAGATTATTAAGGCCATCTGCTGAAATGCCGCCGATAATCACCGCATTAGCACCGGCTGCAACACAGTCTTCAATCTGGGAAATCTGCTTGCCAAGATTGGTATAGCCACCGGCTTCCACCAGCTGTAGCTTGGCGCCTGCCCGCTTTGCTTCCTCGGTCACCCCGTAATCGACCCCCAGCCAATAGGCATCCTTCATGTGCGGAAATGACACGCAGAGATTCCATTTCTTGGCCGCCTTGGCCAGCGGCGTATAGGACTCACTACGTGGCGTACTATTGGTGAACGGTGGCTCAGTAGAGCTCACCATGTAGGGGTACCAGTTGGAAGCACTAGCGGACAGGCTGACCCAGAGTCCGGCCAACAAGATAGAACCTATCTGAATGCGTTGCTGCAGTTTCATTACTCTCTCCTTAAGGGCATGAACACTACTTTGGATAACACACTTAAATACGGCTCTAATCCGCCAGTGCGGCGTAGAGCTTTTCAAACTTCGCCTTGCGGGCCTGACGTGCCTCAAGTGCCGTCTGCATATCCACCAATGAAAAGCGGCATTGATAACCCGGTTGCATCTGCCCCACCAGATCGAGGTCTGCAGAAATGACAGCCCCTACCATCATGTAGCCGCCCCCGGATACGGCGTCCCGCAACAAGATGATGGGCTCCTGCCCGGAAGGCACCTGAATGGAACCAATCGGATAACAGGCATCCACAATATTGGAAGGATCTGACCCAGCGCCAAAAGGTGGTGTGCGCGGCACAAAGTCAAGCGGTTTGCCGCCCTTTAGCCGGTAACCGATGCGGTCAGCCTCCGGGGCGACAGCCCAATTGTCGGTAAAGAAATCGGACAGTGAATCTGGCTTCACGCGATGATCATAAAGACCAGGCATAACGCGTAATGTGACTGCCTTTTCCATGGCAGGTACCAGCGCAGCAGGCAGTTGTCGTCCAGGTCTGGCCCGAGCAGTGGCCTGCCCTGCTTTCAAGACATCTCCTGCTTGCAGACGTCGACCTTCATGGCCACCAAATACACCCAGGCCATAGGTAGAACGACTACCTAACACAACGGGTACATCAACCCCCCCCCCAATCGCGACATAGGCTCGAGCACCCTGACGCACATAGTCAAATGTCAGGCGATCTCCCGCATGTACCAGAAATGACTCATTTACTGGAAAAGGCGCGCCATTCACCTTGGGCACCATCAATGCCCCGGTCACGGCCATCAACGCATCCTCCGTAAACTCCAGCTCTGGCCCCATCAAGGTGATTTCGAGTACGGCCAGGTCAGGATCATTCCCCACCAGCAGATTGGCAGCCTGAAAGGAGAACTGGTCTAGTGCCCCAGATGGCGGAATACCCAGATGATAAAAACCACTCCTTCCACCATCTTGCAGTGAAGACGCCAGGCCGGGTTTAATTACATTAATCGCCATACAACACCTCAATCAGTGAACGGTTATACGCCGCAGGATCCTCTTCAAATGCAGCCATCGAAAAGCTGACCGGACGGATTCTCAGAGATAACTGCCCCTCATCGGCCAAACGAACAGCCTCTTCATATTCCGGCAGGTTGATCGGCTTGAATTTAACGATGTCTCCTGGACGGAAAAAGCACATGAAGTCCTTGAGATAGGGCTGTCGCTGGGCATGATCAAAAATCGGAGCCGGGGTCACACCAAACATCTGGTAACCGCCCGCACCTCGCACCGAGTAAATGCAGCCAAAACAACCACCATGGCCAACCGTCAGCTTGGGTGTATCCGTACGGGGGCGCAGATATTTGGGCACCTGGATCTGCCGTTCCCTTTCCACCATCTGATACATGAACGGTAAGCCCGCCACAAATCCGACCATAGAAACAAACCAGGGTGAGCTGGCATGTGCATTGATAAAGGCCGCCACACTGTCATAGCCGTTGATGCGAGCCGCGTAGGCAAGATCAGTGGATGAAGGATCCTGATGCCGCTCACGGAAGCGTAACTGGGTTTCGTTAGTCCAAGGATCGTCATAGAAAACCGGAATTTCGATAATGCGGGTCTGAAGTTCGTTGCTGGCAGACTTACCCACCTCTTCTTCAATCTCCTGCAACTGTCGCAGCAGCACTTCCGGGTGAATGACGTCTGGATCGAACCTGACCTGGAAGGATGCATTGGCAGGACAAATTTCCTTTAGCCCAGGTAATGCCATTGCCTGCAGACGACTGGTCATGGCCATGGACTTGAAGAATGCGGGCAGAGACATTGATTCGTCGATTTCGACAAACAGATGTTCGTCACCACCAAAGGTATATCGGCATTGAATACTCATATGGCACTCCCGGCAGTTGATTCTGCTGGCTTTTGTTCTTCCCTTTTCCCGCTCATCCAGCGCTCCAGCCAGTTGGTATCGTATTCACCAGACTTCACGGCGTCGGTTTCCAATAGGGCCAGAAACAGTGGTTGTGTGGTTTTGACTCCGGCAATCGACAACTCACCAAGACTGCGCTTCAGCCTCGCCAAGGCGGCTGGGCGGCTCTCATCCCAGACAATCAACTTGGCCAGCAGTGAATCGTAATAAGCCGGAATCTGGTAATATGCCCGCAACAGCGAATCAATCCGTACACCAGGCCCTTGTGGCCAGACAATATCGCCGACCAGTCCCGGACATGGCATGAACTGCTTTTCCGGATCTTCAGCATTGATACGTACTTCAATCGCATGTCCACGGCGTGTGATGTCTTGCTGGCTATACGGGAGCGATTCACCAGCAGCAATTCTCAGCATGGCTTTCAGCAGATCCACCCCTGTAATCATCTCGGTAATCGGATGCTCGACTTGAATTCGGGTATTCATCTCAATGAAGAAGAATTCACCGCTTTCACTATCAAAGAGGTATTCCAGCGTTCCGGCACCGCGATACGCCACTGCCTCAGCAAGCTTCACAGCAGATGCACATAATGCCTTGCGGGTAGCCTCATCCAGGACCGGAGATCCGGCTTCCTCAAATATCTTCTGGCGGCGGCGCTGAATGGAACAATCCCGCTCAAAGAGATGAATGACAGAGGTGCCATCCCCCAGCACCTGAACCTCAATATGGCGAGCACTAGCGATAAAGCGCTCCAGATAAACCGCACCGTTACCAAATGCGGAAGTAGCTTCGGCGACAGCAATCGGGTACTGCTGGCACAGTTCGGCCTCATCCTTGGCGATCCGTATGCCCCGACCGCCCCCACCAGCAGCGGCCTTGATCATGACCGGATAACCAATGACGCCGGCAGCCTCAATGGCACCTTCCAGCGAACCAACTTCACCATCACTACCAGGTACAACGGGCACACCTGCGGCCATGGCAGCAGTTCTGGCTGCTGCCTTGTCTCCCATTGTGCGAATGGCACTGGCGGACGGTCCCACAAAAACAATGCCTGATTGCTCGCAAGCCTCTGCAAAACTGGCATTCTCCGACAGGAACCCATAGCCCGGATGAATTGCATCAGCACCGACTTCTTTGGCGACAGCCAGCACCTTATCCTTGTCGAGATAACTTTTGGCAGCCTGTGCCGGTCCAATTAATGCATGTTCGTCCGCTAACCGTACTGCCTGGCTATCAATGTCCGCCTCGCTACAAACTACTACGGTTCGGATGTCCAGTTCACGAGCGGCCCGAATAATCCTTACGGCAATTTCGCCACGGTTGGCGATCAAAAGTTTTTTGATAGGCTTTTGCATTCAAGTCACTCCGTTTCCAGGATTGCAAGTACATCACCCGGTTCGACAGACGATTCTGCTGCCACCTCAAACCGCACCAATCGTCCCGATACCTCGGTCACTACCTCGCTATACATTTTCATGACTTCCAGCAGCGCTATCACGGTACCTGCTTCAACATACTGCCCTTCCTCCACAAACATCGGTGAGTCAGGAGACGGTTTCCGGTAGAACGTTCCCGGCAGATGGGAACAAATCGTCAGTTGTGCCATGTGCTCTCTCCAGTTCTGTCAAAAAATTGATCACGCATTCATTCAATAAAATCGGAACATGGTGAAATCTGGATGCCATTAGCGTCCAGCAACGCCCGGGTAGTCTTCACAATGTCCAAAGCGCCGGGCGTATCACTATGGATGCAAACCGAATCAAATCCGATATCAATGTCATCCCCATCCACGGTCCTGACACGCCCTTCCACACATGCTTTCAATACCTTCTGGGCCACTATGTCAGGATCCAGTCGCCCGACTCGTCTGGTAAATACAATGCTGCCTGTCGTGTCATAATCCCGGTCGGCGTAGAACTCCCTTACCACCGGCTGCCCCATTTCCTTGGCGACCTTATAGGTGATCGAACTCTCCATCACCATCAGCAGCAAGGTGGGCTCAATCTGTTGCAAGGCACGGATCATGGTACGGGACAGTTCCTCATCCACGGCAACCTGCATATAGAGTGCGCCGTGCGGCTTGAAATGCTGAATGCGCAATCCATTGAGACGCGCAAATTCACGCAATGCCCCCAACTGATAGATCATGTCGTTTACCAGTTCGTCGGCCGGGGCCACAATACGACGTCTACCAAACCCCACCAGATCTCGAAAACCTGGATGCGCACCAATGCGGACACCGTGGGTTTTGGCGAGGCGTACGATTCTGTGCATGATGTTCGGATCGCCTGCATGAAAACCCGTCGCAATATTGGCCGAACTGATCATAGGCAAGATTTCTTCATCCACGCCATCACCGATAACCCACATGCCAAAGCCTTCCCCCATATCGCAATTCAGGTCGATTCGTGGATGCTTCATTCTTGTCCCCTTTACCTATGCTTCTGTCAGAAAATTTGATGTGGCAAAGTGTAATCCCGCCCCCTTTCATTTAAAACTGATATATTTATATAATGCATTATTAAAAAATCAGATAGCATAGTGTGAGTAACAGGGCCAACACCGCACACTAGCCAGAAGAATACCGGCTGATCACATCAACTCATGACTTCAGATCAGTTAAATTGAAATAATTGATATTCAGATTCTGATTTTCAGATATCATATGTAAAAAATATCGTTGTAAATATATGCAAAAGGAGGGTTGTAGGTGTCGCTCAGCTTCCGACAGGTGAAATATTTTGTGGCAACTGCAGAGATGGGGCAGATTTCAATGGCTGCTGCTGAGCTCTGCATCTCGCAATCGACCGTGACAACGGCCATTAAGGAACTGGAACAGATGCTGGGCACGGATCTCTTCCAGCGCACCTCGCATGGCATGGTGCTCACAGAAGCAGGGCGGCGTTTTCTGCCCCTGGCAAGGCAGATTCTGGATAGCATCAGCGAAGCCATGAAACTCACGCACGCCAACGAAACCATCACCGGTACTTTGCGTATAGCCGCTACGTATACCGTACTCGGTTACTTCCTGCCCCATCACTTGCAACGGTTATCCAACCTGCTCCCTGAAGTTTCCATCAACCTGTTTGAACTCAACCGGGAAGTGATTGAAGAAGGCCTGATTACCGACCGCTACGACCTGGCCGTGGTACTGACGTCTAATCTGGTCAACCCTGAACTGGCGTCCGAAACCTTCATTAACTCCCAACGACGGCTATGGGTACCTGCCGCCCATCGCTTCCTGAAACAAGAGGCCGTGACGCTTGCCGATGTAGCAGAAGAGCCCTACATCATGCTGACAGTGGATGAAGCCGCCTACACTGCTCTTCGTTACTGGAACAACACGCCTTACCAGCCGGATATCCGCTTGCGCACATCCTCAGTGGAGGCCGTGCGCAGTATTGTGGCCAATGGTGGAGGAATTGCTATCCTGTCCGACATGGTTTATCGCCCGTGGTCACTGGAAGGTAAGCGCATTGAGACAGTGCAGCTGCAGGACCCCGTTCCCGCCATGGCGGTTGGTTTGGCATGGAAGAAAAGCTCGGAATTTACCCCTGCCATGATCGCAGTACGAAGCTATTTCCGGCAGATGTTTATGGGGCCAAGCTCCATGCCACCTGTCTATAGACAGACATAATCTTTTTCTATTTTAATAGCCCGTTGGTCGGGTGCAGCGTTCTCGGCAGTCCATCGCACCTCTGCTTCTTCAACTAGGTCAAGAGCTTTCGAATAGAGTGTTTGTGCGCTAATTCCTGCCCGTGCAGCAACTTCCCGGCGGGAGAGCAGAACCCCATCATCGAACATCGCATTCAGGGCGGCTTGAACATTCGGCCGAATCATACTGCTCGGTGTCCGCCGCCTTGGTTTGCTCCCACTTGCAGCCTTGCTTGGGAACCCCTGAACAAGCCCCCGAAGGGCACACTCAACCTGCGGCAGACGCTCTTTTGCCCCATTTGAGCCCAATATCCCCCGCAAACCGGCCTTGGGAACCCTAGGCCTTCACCGTCTTTGAGAGGGGTTTCCCATCTCCTGACGGATTTATCCCATCAGCAACCGTTTGCGTGCCAGGTACAGGTTGACCAAGGCAAACAACACTTCTACCTGCACCCGGTACTTTATCAGCCCACGATAACGTACCTTCGCATAGCCAAATTGCTGCTTCAGCACCCGGAACGGGTGTTCCACCTTTGCTCTCAGTCTGGGCAGCAACTGGTTGAAGGCGCGCTGCCCGGCTTCCAGTCCCTGTCCAGCCTGCCGCTTGTACGGCGTCAGCATGCGGATGCCTTGGCGTTCATGGGTGTGACCGAAGGTCCGGTCCTTGCGATGGTAACCGCCATCGCCGATTACCAGCTGTTCTTCTCCATGCAGCAGCTGGTCGGTCATGCGGATGTCGGCGACTTTGGCGGTGGTGAGCTGTACGCTGTGGATCAGGCCACTGTCCATGTTGACGCCGATGTGGGCCTTGGCTCCGAAGTACCATTGATTGCCCTTCTTGGTTTGGCTCATCTCCGGGTCACGCTTCCCGGCCTGGTTCTTGGTCGAACTGGGGGCGGCGATCAGGGTGGGATCCACCAAGGTGCCCTGTCGCAGCAGCAGTCCTTGCTGGCTAAGCAGGGCATTGACTGCGGCCAGCTGTTGCGGGGCCAGCTGATGTCGCTCCAGCAGGTGGCGGAAGTTCAGGATGGTGGTTTCATCCGGCATGCGGTCGTTACCGGCATCCAGTCCGGCGAAGGCGCGCATGAGGGGGATGTCGTGCCGGGCTTCTTCCATGGCCGGGGCGGAGAGGGCGAACCATTGCTGCATGAAGTGGATGCGCAGCATGGTTTCCAGGGCAAACGGCTGTTGCCAGCGACCGGGTTTGGGGTAGTGGGGTTCGAACAGGGCGCACAGCTGGGGCTAAGGTACTACCTGTTCCATTTCAGAGAGAAAGTGTTGCTTGCGGGTGGCTTTGGGTTGGTGAACAAAGCCTTGGTCGGCAAAGCTGATCTGTTTCATGGCAGGCTGGCAGTGGTAGTGGGTGGGCTTGTGCTATGTTACCGGATCGGGAACTTGTTCAGGGGTTCCCTAGCAGTCAGGCCCCACATAATTACGCACCCCTCTCAAGAATAAATGGGATAGGAATGTCGCCAATACTTGAATGGCAGCAGCGGGGCCTCATGCTGCAGCGCCTTCAGTGGCAAACAGTTATTCATAGCGACATAGCGTTTGCGGCAGGCTTTGGCACTGCTGAAGCGGGTCAAACATAGCTCCTGCGCCAACCGGCCATCGAAGTGCTCCACCGTGCAGCCTGTGCATTCCGCCCATCTGCGCCGGGGCCTCCAGTGTCAGCGCCAGTACCAGCCGCAGCAAGCTCAACAGCACCTGGCAGAGTGTCACCCAGCAGAGTGGTCTGTTGGCCGGGGATGGCGGCTTCGACGTCAACGTCGGCCATGGTCATGAACGCCAAAGGCCAAGCTGAGAGCACCACCTACGCCGGCAAGATACGGTCAACCAGCGCAGGTCCCAAGTGTATCAAACATGCAAGATGCCATGGCCGTATTCACGTATCAGCCGATCAACCACTGCGCGCTCATGGGGTGTCAGGGTTGCTTCGTCAACAAAGCGCCAGTTCCGTTCGTAGAGGTCGAACGCCTCCTCACCGGTGATCACATCATGGGGGTTGCGGTTCCATGCGATCAGGCGGAGCTGGGGGAGGTCCCCAATGATGAAAGTGCCGGCTGTGATGCTCATAGCGTAATGATGACCCAGGCTGGGGGTATGATCAAACAAGAGGCTCGGGAGCCAAATCCAGTCCATCCAGATACAACCGGACCGCATGCATCAGTGAGGTTTCGCAGCCTTCCTCCCCGCTGTGGATAGGCAATACCTGTACAAATGGTTCGTTTGCTTCAACGGACACATGGTGATGCATGAGGTCATGGCTGATGACCAGAAACACCACTGCTCTTCGCAGCCGGTTGACTCCATCTTCGCCGTCCATAAAAAGCTTGGGGTCAATAACCCCCTCGTCATCATGAATCAGTGGCGCAGGAACCGTCCAGCCATCCTGTTCACTGGCAGTCAGTAGAGTAATCGTGACGTCCTTCATCTGCTGCAGCTTCTGCAATAACGGCATCAGAAACGCAGGAGGTGGTTGCGGTGAACTCATAGCAACCGACAGTGCAGTAGGGCGGACGCGACGGTTCGAGCCAGCTTCTCCGATGGCGGCTTCCGGGATACCTGGGCCTGCAGAGAAACCGCCACTTGTACTGGTTGTAGTCAACCCTTGATCACGCCAGACGGGTTTCTTGGTCAAATCAGGAAAACGGTGCTCAGCACGCAGGTGCCGGGGGCGAGGTTGGAGCTGGTTGGATGGGTCTTGTTCAACCAAACGCTGATCAGCGCTATCCGCTACTGCGCGATGGCGGTTCGTGTCTCCGCAAGGATGTGCCGAACCGCCAGTGTTTTCCAGAATAGGCCTTGGCCTGATATCGCTGGTTTCGTATTTGAGGCTTTTGAAGGGGAAGGGATGTGAACAGGAGCGCAGGTTGAAGACAATAAAGGTTCTGTCAGGGCCACCCTCGCCAGGTAGCCATTTGCCCGCAGCCGTCAGGCTGGTAATCCCTTCAAAGGGGAAGAAGCATTGTGGGTAAATGGCGTGCCCTGCTGTCGACGCTTTGAGTATGGACGTTCCAATCGCCATTGCAGCGTGCCAGGCTTCTTTACATAGGTACAGGCGACCGATGTCTGAGGCTGATGCCCCAGAGATCTGTGCAGCAAGCTTCAGCACAAGCTGGCGTGTTTTGCTGTCGAACCTGGCTTGGGTGTAAAGGGTATCTCGCTGCAACGGTGGTAGAAACAGCGCGGTAAGCAAACTACTGGAAGAACCAAAGTAAAAGCGAATGAGCTCCATACAGGGCACAATGATTCGCCGACCATCTGGCAGGCTTAGCTCGATGCAATAGGCGTGGGTGCCGCGTCGGTGCCAAGGATGCTCCGGTAAGGGCAGCAGGAAGCCCTTGTCGTCTTTGTTCAGTCCTGCTTTGACCAGCGTTGATGTCTCTGGGCCAATCTGGAGGTGGGGAAATGTCTCAAGTTGATAGTCAGGTCGAGAAGCCAACTGCTGGTTTTGCCAGACATCACCGACACGTAGCAGTGCAAGCGTTCCGACAGAAACCCAGCGACCCATCTGACCTTTGGCGAAATCAGTCGCGGCAGGATTGAGTAATACTGAGGGATTCGCCAAGGCATCAGGGTCAGTCACCGGCGACATGTGAACAAAGACCGAGGGCTGCTGCCGTCGGAGATGACGATTCGGAAAGGCCAGATCGCCAAACCAGTCAATACGCCATGCAGTATTCCCTTCGGGAAAGGCGGCAAGGCGCAAGGGCCTGGCTGGGCTTGAAGGCGTGTTCTCCTTCAGTGGCAAACTCCAGTTAAGTCATTGTAGATAATAGGATTTCATAGGAAGGAGTGCGAAGCCATAAACTGAACTTTCGCATTCCTTTCTAAATTTTCGCATTTAATTCTGATCGCTCACAACTACACCCCGGCACCGTGGGCTTGCTGGTCGGCGTGGTAGCTGGAGCGGACCAGGGCGCCGACGGCGGCGTGTTTGAAGCCCATGTCGTAGGCGGCTTGCTCGAACACCTTGAACTGCTGCGGGGTGACGTAGCGGAGGACCGGCAGGTGGTGGCTGGAGGGCTGCAGGTATTGGCCGATGGTGATCATGTCGATGTTGTGGGCGCGCATGTCGCGCATCACTTCGAATACTTCTTCATCGGTTTCACCCAGGCCGACCATGATGCCGGATTTGGTGGGGATGTGAGGGAAGCGTTCCTTGAAGGTTTTCAGCAGTTGCAGCGAGTGGGCGTAATCGGAGCCGGGGCGGGCTTGCTTGTACAGGCGCGGCGCGGTTTCCAGGTTGTGGTTCATGATGTCGGGGGTGCCGCGTGAGAGCACATCCAGCGCCAGGTCCATGCGGCCGCGGAAGTCCGGCACCAGCACCTCGATCTGGGTGGCGGGGGAGAGCTCGCGTACGGCCTGGATGACATCTACAAAGTGCTGGGCACCACCGTCACGCAGGTCGTCTCGGTCCACGCTGGTGATCACCACGTATTTGAGGCGCAGCTTGGCTACGGTCTCGGCCAGGTGGCGCGGCTCGTTCGGGTCCAGCGGGTTGGGGCGGCCATGGCCCACATCACAGAAGGGGCAGCGACGGGTACAGATGTCGCCCATGATCATGAAGGTGGCGGTGCCACTGCCAAAGCATTCGCCAATGTTCGGACAGCTGGCTTCTTCACACACGGTGTGCAGCTTCTGCTCGCGCAGGATGTCCTTGATCTCGTGGAAACGTGCGCTGTTGGGTGATTTGACGCGAATCCAGTCCGGCTTTTTCAGCGGCGTTTCCAGCGGCACGATCTTGATCGGGATGCGCGAGGTTTTGCCTTCGCCTTTGAGTTTGACACCAACAGGTTTGCTGGCGGGTTTGGCTTCGGTGGGGGCAGACATGGCAGTTTCCAGAGGGCAGTCACCCCCGTGGCGATTGGGCGCACGGGGGCAGGTACAGCGTGTTTACTCGGCGAACTTCGGCAGGTATTCCACGTTGTAGCGTTCAACGCATTCGTCAACAATCTTGACGGCTTCGTCCGGGCTGAAGAAGCCGTTTACCTTGCAGGTGCCAGGCTTCTTCAGGTCTTTGTAGTGTTCCCAATAGTACTGGTTTTCTTTCTTCCAGTAGTCGCCCAGATCGTCGATGGTCTTGATGTGGTCCACGCGCTTGTCGTCGGCCAGTACGGCGATGATCTTGTCGTCCACTTCGCCGCCGTCGTCAAACTTCATCACGCCGATGATGCGGGCTTCCACCAGCGAGCCCGGCACCAGGGCTTCGGTCACGTTCACGATCACGATGTCCAGCGGGTCGCCGTCGTGGTCCCAGGTGCACGGGATGCAGCCGTAGGTGGCCGGGTAGGCCAGCGAGGAGAAACCCACGCGGTCCAGCTTCAGCTGGCCGCTCTCGGTGATGATTTCGTACTTGTTGATGCTGCCGGCGCTGACTTCGATCAGGGCGTTCAGGCGCAGGCTGTCACGCTCGGCAAAAGCCGGCAGAACGTGCAGCAGGTTCAGCATGTACTTGGACGGTTTGTGGTCAATGTTGGCCATGTGGATTCCAGCTCAAGAGGTTAAACGGAAGCTACGGGTTCCGGCAGCTGCGGCAGGGTAGCGGCAGCGGCCTGTAAACGACAGGACGGGGTAATGGTCTGGTGCAACATCAGCAGCAATTCTTCCTGCAATTGATCCAGCGGGGTGTTCACGCCGAGGTCGGCTGTCCGGCTGACCGCCATGCCTTGATAGCCACAGGGGTTGATCCAGCCAAACGGGGTCAGGTCGAGGTCCACATTCAGGCTCAGCCCGTGGTAGCTGCAGCCGCGACGCACGCGCAGCCCCAGCGCCGCAATCTTGGCGCCATCTTCCAGATAAACGCCCGGCGCAGCATCGTCGCCGTGAGCGCTAACACCATGATTGCTCAGCAAGTTTACCACGGACTGCTCCATTTTGCGGACCAATTCGCGGACGCCCAGCTGATGGCGTTTCAGGTCCAGCAGCAGGTAGGCAATGATCTGACCGGGAGCGTGATAGGTGATCTGGCCACCACGGTCGATCTTCAGCAGCGGGATATCGCTGGCCTGCAGCAGGTGTTCCGGTTTGCCGGCCATGCCCAGGGTGTAGATGGGCGGATGCTGCAGCAGCCACACCTCATCCGGCGTGTCGGCGCTGCGGCGCGCGTTGAAATCCTGCATGGCCCGCCATACTGGCTCAAACGGCATCACACCAAAGCGACGGACCAGCAGATCCATTTACAGCACCACCTTGACAAGGGGGTGGCTGGACAGGGCCCGGTACAAGTCATCCAGCTGAGCTTTGGAGGTGGCATTGACGGTGCAGGTGAGCGACAGGTAGTTGCCGCTGCTGCTGGCGCGCATTTCCACGGTGCTGGCATCAAAGTCCGGCGCATGCTGCAGCACCACGGCGACAATGGTCTGCGCAAAATCATCCTGCCGCACGCCCATGATCTTCAGGGGGAAGGCGCAGGGAAAGGTCAGCAGGGTGTCTTCAGTATTGGACATGGCAGCCTCACTCAAACCACAGCTTCATGCTGTCCCACATACGGCCAAACACCCCGGCTTCCGGTACCGCCTTCATGGCGGCGACCGGGTAGGTGCCCATGGCCTGACCATCGAGGGACAGCATCAGCTTGCCCACCACCTGGCCGCTGGCGATCGGGGCGGTCAGCGGTTGCTGGGTCACCAGCTGTGCTTTCAGGCGCTTCTCGGCACCGCGTGGCAGGTTGATGTACAGGTCTTGCGGCATGCCGACCGAGACTTGCTCCTGCTCACCCTTCCACACTTTGACCTGCTGTAGCACCTGCCCCTTGCTGTACAGCTTGGGGGTCGCGAAGAACTGGATGCCGTAGTTCAGCAGCTTCAGGCTTTCTGTGGCGCGTACCGTATCACTGCTGGCCCCCACCAGCACCGAAATCACGCGGCGACCATCCCGCTTCATGGTGCTGACCAGGCAATAACCGGCCGATTCGGTATGGCCGGTCTTCATGCCGTCCACATTCGGATCACGCCACAACAGCAGGTTCCGGTTGGGCTGCTTGATGTTGTTGTAGCTGAATTCCTTCATGCTGTAGATGGGGAAGAATTGCGGGTAGTCGCGAATGATGGCACTGGCCAGCAGCGACAAGTCGCGCGCCGTGGTGTAGTGCTGTGGATCGGGCAGACCGGTGCTGTTCATGAAGTGGGTCGACTTCATGCCCAGCTTCTGCGCGGTCTGGTTCATCATGTTGGCGAACACTTCTTCCGAGCCGGCAATGCCTTCGGCCAGCGTGATGCTGGAATCATTGCCACTCTGGATGATCATGCCGTGAATCAGGTCGTCCACCTTCACCTGTGAGTTCGGCTTGATGAACATGCGGGAGCCTTCCGCCTTCCATGCCTTTTCCGACACGGTCAGCATCTGGTCCAGCTTCAGGCGGCCTTCCTTTACCGCCTGGAAGGAGAGGTAGGCGGTCATCAGCTTGGTCAGCGACGCCGGCTCAATGCGTTTGTCCGGGTCCACACTGGCCAGCATCGTGCCGGTTTGAAAATCGGTGACGATATAGGCTTTGGCGGCGATGGGCGGCGGCGGTGGTACCGGCAGCGCGGCACGGGCCAGCGGCGCAGCCAGGCAGGCCAGCCACAGCAGGGAGCGAGTGATCAGGGGAGAGCGGAACAGGTTCATGGGCGCGACAACTTCCGGCGATCCGCCCGCAGGGCGGTGTGCAAAAAAACGGCATTATAGCGGAAAGCAGGGTGGCCTTGCTGCCGCTATTGCCCGGTCTGGCCAGTTCAGACCGGGCAGGGGCCGAAAGATTCCGTGCTCAGGACGCCAGAAACAGCCGGTAGGCCGGGTTATCCGTTTCTTCCTGATACTCGTAGCCCAGTGCATCCAGGAAGGATTGAAACGCCGCGCGATCGGACGACGGTACCTGAATGCCGACCAGCACCCGGCCGTAATCCGCGCCATGGTTGCGATAGTGGAACAGGGAGATGTTCCAGCCCGCGCTCATGCTGTTCAGGAAATTCAGCAAGGCACCGGGGCGCTCCGGAAATTCGAAACGCAGCAGGCGCTCATTATCGACGTCCGCCCGACCACCGACCAGATGGCGGATATGCAGCTTGGCCAGCTCATTGTCGGTGAGGTCTACCGTGGTATGGCCTTGTGCGGACAGCTGGCTGACCAGATTGCGCGCCTCGTCCCGGTTGCCGACCTGTACGCCAACAAAGATATGCGCCGCACCCGGGCCGGCGTAGCGGTAATTGAACTCGGTGATGGCACGGTTGCCAATCTGCTGCAGGAAGGACTTGAAGCTGCCGGGCTGCTCCGGAATGGTGACTGCAATCACCGCCTCGCGGGCCTCGCCCACTTCTGAGCGCTCGGCCACATAGCGCAGACGGTCGAAATTCATATTGGCCCCGGACGCCACCGCCACCAGCGTCATGCCCTGGCTTTCCGGATGGGCAGCGGCCCAGGCTTTGGCACCGGCAATGGCTACCGCGCCGGAAGGTTCCAGAATCGAGCGGGTATCCTCAAACACATCCTTGATGGCGGCACACAGCTCATCATTGCTGACCCGGATCACCCCGTCCAGATGCTGCTGGCACAGCGCAAAGCAGTGCTCGCCCACCATGCGCACCGCCACACCATCGGCAAACAGGCCCACATGGGGGAGCCGCACCCGCTCACCCGCCGTGAGGGATTCCGCCATCGAGGCGGCTTCGGTGGGCTCGACGCCGATCACCTTGATCCATGGCTTCAGGCGTTTGACGTAAAACGCCACCCCGGCCGCCAGCCCGCCGCCGCCAATCGGCACAAAGATCACGTCCATATGCTTGCGCTGGCGCAGCACCTCCATGGCGACCGTGCCTTGCCCGGCGATCACATGCGGGTCGTCAAACGGCGGAATGAAGGTTGCGCCGCGCTCAAGGGCCAATTGCTGCGCATACTGGTTGGTGAGGTCGAAATTGTCACCGTGCAGGATGACCTCTGCGCCACGGGCACGTACCCCTTCTACCTTGATCATCGGTGCCGTGGCGGGCATGCAGATGGTGGCTTTGCAACCCAGGGTCTGTGCCGCCAGTGCCACCCCCTGTGCGTGATTGCCCGCCGAAGCGGCAATCACGCCGCAGGCCAGCTGCTCCGGGCTCAGCTGGGCCAGCCGGTTGTAAGCGCCGCGAATCTTGAAGGAAAACACCGGCTGCATGTCTTCACGCTTGAGCAGTACGGTGTGGCCCAGGCGGCGGGACAAGCTGCGTGCTTCATCCAGCGGGGTTTCAATCGCCACGTCGTACACCGGCGCGGTCAGGATGGCTTCCAGATAATCGAAAGGTTGGGTGGTCGAAGCAGTCACGGTAGGCCTGTTGATTCTATAATGGAGTCTGTTTGGCGGGAGGTTGCGCTGAAATCCGCATCTTGCCCTGCAGCATAACAGGCCGTGCCCTGTTACAGAAGCACTACACCATGCCCAGTAACCAGACGGAAAATCCATGAGCGCTACCCTGACCCAAGACCAGCAGAAACAGGCCGCTGCCCGTGCCGCCATCGACTTCATCGAGGACGGCTGGGTGGTGGGTGTCGGCACCGGCTCCACCGCCAATTACTTCATTGACGCGCTGGCCGAGATCAAGCAGCGTATCGACGGCGCGGTCGCCAGCTCCGAAGCGTCAGCTGCACGGCTGAAGGCCCATGGCATCCGGGTGTTTGAACTGACTGCCGTTGGCGAAATGCCGATCTATGTCGATGGTGCGGACGAGATCAATGGCCAGTGGCAAATGATCAAAGGCGGGGGCGCTGCGCTCACCCGTGAGAAGATCGTGGCGCAGTGCTGCAAGCAGTTTGTCTGCATCGCTGATGCCAGCAAGCAGGTACGGGTGCTGGGTCAATTTCCGCTGCCGGTGGAGGTGATCCCGATGGCACGTAGTCTGGTCGGACGGGAGCTGGTCAAGCTGGGCGGGCATCCGGCCTGGCGCGAGGGGGTGGTCACCGACAACGGCAACTGGATTCTGGATGTGCACGGCCTGACCATCGCCGAGCCGATCAAGCTGGAAACTGCGATCAACCAGATCCCGGGCGTGGTTACCAATGGACTGTTTGCCCTGCGGCCTGCCAATGTACTGCTGCTGGGTACGCCGGATGGAGTGGTGCGCAGCAATAACACATTTGTCATGTAAGGCTGGCATCATAGGCCGATTTATCACCGTATTCCCAAGGGGACGCACATGCCGGAGCATTTTTCCAAGCAGTTTGACCAGGAACTGGAACATGTACGTGGCCGCGTACTGGAGATGGGCGGGCTGGTTGAAGAGCAGATCAAGGACGCGCTGAATGGTCTGGCCAATGCCGACCTGCCGCTGCTGGACAAGGTGGTGAGCCTGGATCACAAGGTGAACATGCTGGAGGTGCAGCTGGATGAGGAATGCCAGCACATCATCGCGCGCCGCCAGCCGACGGCGGGTGACATGCGCATGGTGTTCACCGTGATCAAGACCATTACCGACCTGGAGCGGATTGGCGATGAGGCGGAGAAGATCGCCCGCATGAGCCGCAATATCTACCAGTCGGGCCGGGTGCAGGTGCCGCGCTTTACCGAGATCAAGCACGCGGCCGAGCTGGCGCTGCGCATGCTGCGCAAGTCGCTGGACGCGTTTGCCCGGCTGGATGCCGGCCTGGCGGCGCAGGTGGTGCGAGAAGACATGCAGGTGGATGAAGAATACCGTGCCATCATCCGCCAGCTGATCACCTTCATGATGGAAGACCCGCGCACCATTTCGACGTCGATCGACATCATCACCATTGCCAAGGCCATCGAGCGGATTGGCGACCACGCCAAAAACATGTCAGAGTATGTAGTATTCATGGTCAAGGGCAAGGACATCCGCCATCTCTCGCTGGCGGACGCGGAACGCGCGGCCCTCGACAACGACAACTGAGCCTTATTCGCAGGAGATCGCATTGAGCTTCGACACCATTGCCGCCGTAGACTTGGGTTCCAACAGTTTTCGTCTGCAGGTGGCAAGGGTGGTCGATGACCAGATCTACCCGCTGGATTCGCTGAAAGATACGGTGCGGCTGGGCGCAGGCCTGCAGGCGGATGGCTCGCTGGATGCCGACACCATGAAGCGCGCGCTGCATTGCCTCAAGCGCTTTGGCGAACGCCTGCGGCAGTTGCCGCCAGAGGCGGTGCGTGCGGTGGGTACCAATACCCTGCGGGTGGCCAAGAACGCCAGCAGCTTCATGGACGAGGCTCAGGCCGCGCTGGGGGTGCCAATTGAAATCATCGCCGGGCGGGAAGAGGCGCGGCTGATTTATCTGGGCGCTTCGCATTCGCTGCCGGCGACCCGCGAAAAGCGGCTGGTGGTGGATATTGGCGGTGGCTCGACTGAATTCATCATTGGCAGCCATTACAAGCCGCTGAAGATGGAAAGCCTGTTCATGGGCTGCGTCAGCTACAGCCTGAAGTACTTCCCCGGTGGCAAGATCACCAAGTCGGCCTTGCAGGAAGCTACGCTGGCAGCCCGCTCCGAGCTGGAAGCCATTGCCGGTGAGTTCGGGCCGGAAGAGTGGCAGCTGGCGATTGGCACTTCAGGTACGGCGCGCTCGCTGTCTGACATTCTGGAGTTGAATGACCTCTCGCCCTCCGGTATTACCGCAGAAGGCATGGAAAAACTGGAGCAGATCCTGCTCAAGGCGGGTAGCGTCAGCGCGCTGCAGCTCAATGGTTTGCGACAGGACCGCGCACCGGTATTGCCAGGCGGCTTTGCCATCATGCGCGCCGTGTTCGCCGAGCTGGGCATTCAGCAAATGAGTATTACCCTGGGGGCGCTGCGCGACGGGGTGCTGTATGACCTGATCGGGCGACATCACCACAAGGACATGCGTGACACCACGGTGACCCAGTTCAAGCGTCGCTACCATGTCGACGTCAAACAGTCGCAGCGGGTGAGCGAGCTGTCGCGCCTGCTGTGCCAGCAGCTGGGCGGCAACCGGGTGGATGAGCACGCGCTGCAACAGCTGGACTGGGCCAGCAAGTTGCACGAAATCGGCCTCTCGGTATCGCATACCGCTTACCACAAGCACTCGGCCTATATTCTGGAACATGCCGACATGCCGGGTTTCTCCCGCCCGGAACAGCATCGGTTGTCTGAGCTGGCGCTGGCACACCGTGGCAAGTTGGGCAAGCATGAAGCGATGCTCAATCAGCCCGGCCTGTTCCGTGAACAGGTGATGGCCCTGCGGCTGGCGGTGCTGTTTCACCGCAACCGCCGTGACATGGAGATGCCGCCGGTACAGCTGAGCCAGCAAGGCAAGCAGGTGAACCTGAAGCTGGCGGGGGACTGGCTGGCGGAGCACCCGCTGACCGCCACCGCCTTGGTGCAGGAAGCCGAAGTCTGGCGGGATGTGGGCGTCCAGCTGCAGGTGAAGGACTAAGGCGTGAAGCGCGCCCGCCCGCACGGACGGCAAAAGAAGGCAGGCCTGCCGCCCGGTAGTCTGGTGCACGTGGGTGAGGTCAAGACCGAACCCCGGCTGGACCTGCTGTGCTATGACGAGCAGCAGCTGACGCGCCATGGCCAGCTATCGGCACTCGACCAACCTGGTTTGCCGTCACAACAGTGGCTCAATGTCTATGGCCTGCAGGACACGCAGCTGCTGACCCAGATCGGTGAGCGCTATGGCTTGCACCCGCTGGTGCTGGAAGACATCCTCAATACTGAGCAGCGCCCCAAGCTGGATTTGTATCCCAACTGCCTGTTTCTGGTGGTGCACCGGCATGGTTACGATAGCGAGGGCGAGTTGCAGACCGAGCAGGTCAGCTTTGTGCTGGGGCGTGGCTGGCTGCTGACCTTCCAGGAGCAGCCCAGCGGTCAGTTCTCCGGCGTACGGGAACGTTTGCTGTCTGCGCAGCCGCAGCAGCGCAAAGGCGGCGTGGATTACCTGATGTACTCGCTGGTGGACGCCGTGGTAGACCAGCACTTTGCCCTGATCGAGAAACTGGGTGACCGGATCGAGGCGCTGGAAGATGAGCTGATGGGCAAGGGCTCTCACAGCGGCTTGCTGGCGGCCATTTACCAGCTCAAACGGCAGGCCAGTTGTCTGCGCCGTTCGCTGTGGCCACTACGCGAATGCTTGAATGGCCTCACCCGCGACGATGGCGATTACTTTCTGGCCGAAACCCAGCTCTATCTGCGTGATGTTTACGATCATGCCATTCATGCGCTGGAGTCGCTGGAATCCCTGCGTGACCAGATGGCGGGCATTCTGGACATCCATGTCACCGTCAGCAGCCATGCACTCAACCAGGACATGCGGGTGCTGACGGTGATCACCACCATCTTCATGCCGCTCACCTTGCTGTCGTCCATCTACGGCATGAATTTTGACTACATGCCGGAACTGCACTGGCGTTGGGGCTACTATGTGCTGCTGGGGGGCATGGCGCTGGTGGCGGTCGGCATGGGGCTGTTCTTCTGGCGGCGGCGCTGGCTGTAGCCCGCGCCCGTCGCCATCACCCGACTCAGACCGACAGGTAGGACGAGCGCGTCAATCCTAGCCGCAAGGCATCCAGATACGCGGTGCGCTCTTCATCCGGCAGGCTGGACGAGGCCACTTTGTCCCGATAGCGGGTCATCAGCTGGTCGGGCTGCATGTGCACATAGCGCAACATGTCCTCGATGGTGTCGTGTACTTCCAGCCCGGCATGGCGAATCTGGCCTTGGGCGTCCATATAGACGTTGACCGAGTCGGTATCGCCAAACAGGTTGTGCATATCGCCCAGGATTTCCTGATAGGCACCCACCATGAAGAAGCCCACCAGATATTCCTCGCCTTCCGCGACTTCGTGCACCGGCAGGCTGCTCTCAATACTCTGCTCGTCGACGTACTGCTTGATCTTGCCGTCCGAATCGCAGGTCAGGTCCTGCAGCACGGCGCGGCGGGTCGGCGCCTGCTCCAGCCGGTGAATCGGCAGAATGGGCAGCACCTGATTGATCGCCCAGGTATCCGGCAGGCTCTGGAACACCGAGAAATTGCAGATGTACTTGTCGGCCATCTTGTCGTGCAGCTCATCCAGCACCTGGCGGTGTGAGCGCTGGGTGGCCTGCAGCAGGTTGAGCATGCGACGGCACAGGGCGAAATAGCACTGTTCGCCCAGCGCCTTCTGCGCCAGCGTCAGCTTGCCTTCAGCGTACTGGTTGCTGATGTCGCTCATGTAATGGGCGGCGCGATAGTAAGTCTCGGTCGCCATTTCAATGTCGTTCTGCGCGAGTAGCTCAACCAGCCACTGGATGATTTCCGGCTGCGCCCGCACCGCTTCCGGGTCCTGCAGCAGGGCCGGCACACTGTCGTCGTGGCGTTCAACATCGGTGACGTTGACGATCAGCAGTGCATGGTGGGCGGTCATCGCACGGCCGCTTTCCGACATGATGTGCGGATGCGGCAGGTTATGCTCGTCGCAGAACTCCTTGAGCATGCTGACGATCAGACCTGCATACTCATCCAGATCGTAGTTGATGGACGAAGGATTGCGCGAGTGGGTACCGTCGTAGTCCACCCCAAGGCCCCCACCGACATCGACGCGGTCGATGGGCAGGCCCAGCGCGCGCAGTTCGGCATAATAGCGGATGGCCTCGCGGAAGCCCGACTGGTAATCCGCCAGATTGGCAATCTGTGAGCCCATATGGAAGTGCAGCAGGCGCACGCCATCGCCCACCCCGGCCTGCTGGAAGCGCTGTACCACCGACAGCAATTGCGCGGCGGACAAGCCAAACTTGGCACGCTCGCCACCGGTATCGGCCCACTTGCCAGACGCCAGCGATGACAGGCGCACCCGCACCCCTACCTGAGGCAGTACGCCCAGCTTGGCGGCCTCATCAATCACCAGCTGAACTTCGGATTCCTTCTCGATCACGATGTAAACATTGTGGCCGAGTTTCTGCCCCATCAGCGCCAGCTTGACGAACTCGCGGTCCTTATAGCCGTTGCAGCAGATGGTGCAGCCCTTGGGGGCGAGTGCCAGTACCGCCATCAGTTCCGGCTTGGAGCCCGCTTCCAGCCCGATGGAGGCGTGCTGGGTACCGATGATGCTTTCGATCACCGGCTCTTGCTGGTTGACCTTGATCGGATACAGCGCGGTGTACTGGTTCTGGTAGCCAAATTTGGCAATGTTCTCGACAAAGGCACCGGTCAGCTGTCGTACACGAGCCTGCAAGATGTCGGGAAAGCGCACCAGCATGGGCATCGACAGTCCGGCCTGGCGCAGGCTACCGGCCAGGGTGTAGAGGTCGAGCGCATGCCCGCCTTTGCCGTGCGGACGCACCAGCACATGGCCTTGGTCATTGATGTCGAAAAACCCGGCACCCCATTGGCGGATACCGTATACGCTCCGGCTTTGGGCCACGCTCCACGTCATGATGTCATCCTCAAGTTACTCACCGACATCGTGCGCAGGCCAAGCCGTCGCACCCCATGCTGTCGAGGCGCGATTGTAGCAATCTGATATGTCAATGGGGAGAAAAAATCATGGCCCACCGCAGGGGTGGGCCCGTTCCGTTTCGGCTGTGGTATCGGGACGACACCACGCCGCGGTCAGTAGTCCAGCGGCAGGCTGATGCGGCGCCCGTCGCGGGCCGACAGGTACATGGCAATCAACAGCTCGAGCGACTTCAGGCCTTCGCGGCCATCGGTCTCCGGGGCCGCTTCGCCACGCATCACCTTGATCACGTTATCGTAGTACAGCGGGTGACCAAAGCCGTAGACGCTGGTGGTGGCGTAGCTGGCATCGTGAATGCGCTCGTCCATCGGGTGGGGTGTGGCAAACTCCCAATGCTGGATCTCGTTGACGGCGACACCGCCGATCTTCACCGAGCCGGTCTCGCCGAGAATGGTAATGGAGCCTTCCAGATTCTTCGGATAGGTCAGCATGGTGACGTTCATGCTGCCCAGGGCACCGGAGCGCCAGCGCAGGCTGACGGCACCCGTGTCTTCCACCTCGATGTTGCGGGCCAGGGTGGCTGTATAGGCTTGCACGCTCTCCACCGGGCCGACCAGCCAGTCCAGCAGGTCGACATAGTGACTGGCCTGGTTCATGAACGCACCGCCGTCAAACTCCCAGGTGCCGCGCCAGGCATGCGAATCATAGTAAGACTGCGGGCGGGTCCAGAACACGTTGACGTTGACCATGTAAATACGGCCAAAGCGCTTTTCGCTCACTGCCTGCTTCAGCAGTTGCAGCGTCGCGTTGCGGCGGTTCTGCTTGACCACAAACAGGCGTTTGCCGGCCTGATCGGCCGCCTTGACCATGGCCTGACCGTCTTCCCAGCGGGTGGCCATCGGCTTTTCGGTCATCACATGGAAGCCAGCTTGTGAGCAGGCCATACTTTGCATCGGGTGCAGGCCAGACGGGGTGGTGAGGATGATGATGTCCGCCTGGGTTTCCCGCAACAGGGCATCCAGCGTGCTGTGGCCACGCGCACCGGTACGGGCAACGGCGGCAGCCAGCGCCTGTGGGTCGACATCACAGACATCGGTCAGCTCAGCCCGGTCCGCGTGGGTTTCCAGCGCGCCGAAATGATTAGCAGCAATGCGGCCGCAGCCGACCAAGGCAAAGCGGATCTTGCGGTCAGTGATGGTGTCGAAAACGTTCATGGGCAGGGAGACCCGCAGCAAAAGAAGACAAGGACGTGATGCTACCACCAGCGGGGGGCAGGTACCAAACCCGCTGGCCGGAATCAGGCCTTGCCGACGGCGTGGCCGCCAAACGCCTTGCGCATCATCGCCAGCAGTTTGCTGGCGTAATCGTGTTTGCCCTGGCTGGCAAAGCGCATGAACAGTGCATTGCTGATCACCGGCGCGGGCACACCCAGCTCGACCGCTTCCAGTACCGTCCAGCGGCCTTCACCGGAATCCGGCACCTTGGGCTGGATGTCGCTCAGCGTGGTGTCCTGCTGCAAGGTGTCGGCGGTCAGGTCCAGCAGCCAGGAGCGGATCACGCTGCCGTGCCGCCAGACTTCGCTTACGGCTGCCAGATCGAGGTTCAGGTCCTGCTTGGCTTCCATCAGGGCGAAGCCTTCGGCAAAGGCCTGCATCATGCCGTACTCGATACCGTTATGCACCATCTTCACGTAGTGGCCAGCACCGTTCGGGCCACAATGCAGCCAGCCGCGGTCTGCTGCCGGGGCCAGCACTTCCACCAGCGGGCGCACGCGGGCGATGTCGGCTTCATGGCCGCCCAGCATGATGGTGTAGCCATTGTCGCCACCCCAGACGCCGCCAGATACCCCGGCATCGACGAAGCCGATGCCCAGCGCGCGCAGGCGTGCAGCACGGGCCTGGCTGTCCTTGTAATAGGCATTGGCACCATCAATCACCACGTCCCCGGCGGAGAGCAGCGGCAGGATGGTGTTGAGGGTTTGCTCGGAAATCTCGCCGGCTGGCAGCATCAGCCATACCAGACGCGGCTGCGGCAATGCCGAAATGGCGGAGACCAGGCTGTCATGGGCCGTGATCTGTGCATACTCGGCGCTTAACGCCTGCCGGGTCTCGGCAGCCGTATCATAGCCATGAACGGTGACGCCACCGCGCGCCAGACGGCGTGCCATGTTGGCGCCCATTTTGCCCAGCCCGATCAGGGCGACGGCAGAGGGGGTAGGAGACATGGGGGGTATCTATCAAACACAAGGGGCAGCCTGTGGCTACCCGGTGGATCACCGGCAGCCGGGGCTGCCACCTGGAATCGGGTGTGGAAGTCTGCCGATAAGCCGGGTTCTGTTGCCTTGCCCTGTTGCCAGGGCACGACTGACAGTCATTCCTCTAGGCCCGCCATTACTGGCGGACTCAAGCAACCTACCCGCAGGCTCAGGGGGCACCTTCAACGCCTGCCTATTTGGTCTTGCTCCGGATGGGGTTTACCCTGCCAGACCGTGTTGCCACGGCTGCGGTGCGCTCTTACCGCACCTTTTCACCCTTACCTGATCCCCCGGAGGGGCCATCGGCGGTTCAGCTCTCTGTTGCACTTTCCGTCGCCTCGCGACGCCCGGCCGTTAGCCGGCATCCTGCCCTGTGGAGCCCGGACTTTCCTCCCCCGCTGCATGCAACGGCGGCGACTGTCTGGCAAACTTCCGGGCAGCATTCTATCATGCCTGCAACATCAATCTTACAATAATCTGACAGCCGCGGTTTTTGCTGCGGCTGATCGTCACGCAGGGAGGCGGTATGAACAAGAACCGGCTGGAAGCATTCAGTGATGGGGTACTGGCCATCATCCTGACCATCATGGTGCTGGAGATGAAGGTGCCGCACGGCGCAGACTGGGCGATGCTGCAGCCAGTGTTGCCGGTGTTTTTCAGCTATGTGCTGAGCTTTGTCTATATCGGCATCTACTGGAACAACCACCATCACCTGCTGCATGCGGTCAAGCGGGTGAATGGACCGGTGCTTTGGGCCAATCTGCACCTGCTGTTCTGGCTGTCCTTGCTACCCTTTGTCACCGGCTGGATGGGGGAGAACCACTTTGCGCCGGTGCCGACTACCCTTTATGGCGTGGTGCTGCTGGCCTCAGGCGGGGCCTATAACCTGCTGGCCCGCTGCCTGATCCGTACCCAAGGCGAAGGGTCAGTGCTGGCGCGCGCCATGCAGCGTGACCGCAAGGGCTGGCTGTCGCTGGGGGCCTACCTGTTGGCGATCATCCTGTCGTTTGTCGCCCACTGGCTGTCGCAACTGCTGTATGTTGCGGTGGCGCTGATGTGGCTGGTGCCGGAGCGACGGATTGAGCGGGTGCTCAAGGAAGATTGCGAAGCCGGTGAGCAGTAAGGTCTAGAGCCGCGCGCTCTTCTTCAGCTCCAGATACTGGTTGACCAGCTCGATGGCCAGATGCTGCGGTTCGGTGTCCAGCGTCAGTACACCGCCACTGCCGAGCTTGCGCATCATGGCCTCGCGCTGGTTGAGGAACAGGCCGGTGGCCGCATAGGTCAGCCCTTCTTCCAGCGTGGTGATCGGTTGTTGCAGGGTTTGCTCCAGACTCTGTTCGCGCAGGCTGACAAACAGCACCAGATGGCGCTTGCGCAGCAAGGCCAAGGCGGGTGCCAGCGTGCTGTCGTCCTCATCACGCAGATT
Organism: Leeia aquatica; assembly: GCF_012641365.1. Classification (NCBI taxonomy): domain Bacteria; kingdom Pseudomonadati; phylum Pseudomonadota; class Betaproteobacteria; order Neisseriales; family Leeiaceae; genus Leeia; species Leeia aquatica. Next base: position 1,735,721 of record NZ_JABAIM010000001.1, on the reverse strand, counting down.
GCTGAGGATGACCACCAGTGAGCGTTTGCGCAAACGGGTGATCAGGTCGACCGCAGCCTGGTAGTAATCCGGTGAGCGCAGGCTGGGCTGCAGGTCAAACACGCTGTTGAGCAGGGTGTTGACGGTGGCATCGGATTTGCGCGGGGCAAAGTAGCGTGGCTGATCCGTGGCAAAGGTCGTCAGTCCGACCGCATCGCCCTGACGCAAAGCCACATAGGCCAGCAGCAGCATCGCGTTCAGGGTGTGGTCGAAGTGGGACAGCTCGCCATCCCGTGCCAGCATGCGGCGGCCACAGTCCAGCATGAACACCACTTGCTGGTCCCGTTCGTCCTGATACTCGCGCGAAATCAACTTGTTCATGCGGCTGGTGGCTTTCCAGTCCACCTGACGCTGGGTGTCGCCTTCGCGATATTCGCGCAACTGACGGAAATCCATCCCCTCACCGCGGCGGCGGCGTTGCAGTACCCCAATCTGGCTCAGACGGTTGTCGGTGGCGAGCAGGGCGTAGCGCACAATGGCGGCAAAATTCGGGTAGACCTTGACCGTCTCTGCCGTGCCTGCCAGAAACTGCCGTTGCCACAGACGCAGCGGTGAAGTCAGGCGAACCGCACAGCGGCCAAATGGATGCTCACCCCGCTCCAGTGGTTGCACCTGATAGGACACTTCGGCAAAGCGTCCTGGCGGAATACGCAGGTCCAGCGGCAGGTTTTGAGGCAGGAAGGAGGGCGGGTGCTGGTCGAACAACTGCACACGACCCATGCGACGCAAGCGGTGGCTGACATGCAGTTTCACAGCATGCAGCAGACCGACCGGCAGGGAACCGGGCACCAGCCGCTGTACCTCGACCGCCTTGCCTTCCCACATCAGCCACAGCAGGTCGAACAGCGTGATGGCGGCCAGCAGGCCGCAGAACGGCCACCAGAAGGGTTGCAGTATGGACCAGGCGGATACGGTGATGGCCGCAGCCAGCAGGCCGACCATGCCCCAGACCAGCGTGCGTGATGGGATCAGCACCGGGGTGGCTCCCCAAGCAAGGATGAGGTCATCACAGGCGCGGTGCCTCGATCTGGCTCAGCATGGCACGCAGCACGCTGTCGGTAGTTTGCCCTTCGATTTCCAGCTCCGGGGCCAGCGCAATGCGGTGGCGCAAGGCGGGCAGGGCCACCAGCTTGATGTCGTCCGGCAGAACGAAACCGCGGCCTTGCAGCAGGGCTGCCGCGCGCGCGGCGCGCACCAGCGAGATGCCGCCACGCGGCCCGGCGCCACTGGCAACGCCAGGCTGATTGCGGGTGGCGCGTACGATGCGCACCGCGTAGTCCAGCACGCGGTCGTCCACCGTCAGGTTTGCGGTCAATTGCTGCAGGGCTTGTACGGTGGCCGGTTTCACCACGGCATTGACCTGGCTGACGGTCAGCTGGTCACCCACTGAGCCCAGCGTCACTTGCCGGATCATGGCCTGCTCTTCCTGCTCGGACGGATAGTCGATCAGGGTTTTCAGCAGGAAACGGTCCAGCTGGGCTTCCGGCAGCGGGTAGGTGCCTTCCTGCTCCAAGGGGTTCTGTGTGGCGAGCACCATGAAAGGCGGCGGCAGGGTGTGGCCTTCTCCTTCGATAGTCACTTGTTGCTCCTGCATCACTTCCAGCAGGGCGGCCTGAGTCTTGGCGGGGGCGCGGTTGATTTCGTCTGCCAGCAGCAGGTTGGTAAAGACCGGCCCCTTGCGGGTGGTGAATTGCCCGTTGGAGGGGTCATACAGGGTGTGGCCGGTCACGTCGGCCGGCATCAGGTCCGGCGTGAACTGGATGCGGCGGAAGTCGCCGGCAAAGGTGCGTGCCAGCGATTTGACCAGCAAGGTCTTGCCCAGCCCCGGCACCCCTTCCAGCAACAGGTGACCCCCGGCCAGCAGGGTGATCAGCACTTCGTCAATGATGGCACCTTGCCCGACCACCGCGCGCGCCATTTCCTGGCGCATGCTGTTGACGATGGTGATGGCTTGTTCCAGTTTGTCCTGGGGCAAGGATGAGGTGTCAAGGCTGGGCATGGCGGTTTCCCGTTTCTAGGTTCAGAGGCGCCGGTAGAGGCGCTGCAGGGTTTGCAAGGCTTGCAGCAGCTCGTGGCGCTGCGACGGCAGGCCGATCAGGGCGGTTTGTAGCTGGCTCAGCGGCAGGCCGGTTTGCTCGGCAATGGCCACCAGCTGGCTTTGACCGTGCAGGACAGCCAGGTGTGGATGGCGGCGACGCAGGCGTTGCTGGATGCGATGGCGAATGGCGTCCAGCAGAATGGCATGACCACGCCGCTGCCACAGGTAGCGACCACTGGCGGACAAGTGCTCCAGCAGGCTGCGGCGTGCACGCGGCGCTTCCGGCAGCAGGGTACCGACCCGCGGGATGATGCGCCACAGCCAGATCAGCAGCCAGGCCAGAAACACCCACAACACGCGATGGGCATTGCGCACCAGCCAGCCCCATAGCGACGGATCGCGCAGGTCCGGCAGCAGTGCCAGTGTCCCCTCCGGGTAGTGCAGGCGGGTCAGCTGATAGAGCAGGGTGGCGTGCTGCTGCCGGTCCAAACTGCCCCAGAAGTTGTACCCTTCATTCTGAGCGCTGTATTGCGCGTTGTACTTGAACAATCGGGTTGTGGGCAGCGCGGTCAGGTGGCCTTGACCCACCGGCATGTCAACCAGCAGGAGGTCATCCTCATTGCCCCAATGGGTGCCTGGCGTCTCGGGCGACAGGGCTTGGCCAGCTTGTGGCTCCCAGGACAGCTCGCCCAAAGGCGCGGGCCCCAGCAGGCGCTCACCGGGATTGTGAATCATCTGGTCTTTGCCGGCGTCTTGCGGTGCATTGTTTTCTTCGTGGGTAATGTCAGTGAGGCTGAGCCCAAAGGCGCTCAGCAGGGTGGTTTCCCCTCGCAAATCCTCATAGCCGATGATCAGATGACCGCCTTGCCGCACCCAGTGCTGCAAGGCCTCCACCTGCCGGGTATCCGGATCGTTCTGATCCAGCAGCATCAAGACACTGTGGCGCGGCAGCTGACGCAGCTCCGGCAAGGTGCTGATCCACACGGGAGGGCGCTCCAGCCGGGTCAATACCCGATCGGCGGCCAGATAGTCCTTGCGGACCGTATCCTCTGCCGGAGGGTGGTAGATCCACTCGGTGTGCTCTTCCAGGTGCTGGTAGAAATAGATTCCGCCCACCAGTATCAACAGTCCGATTATTGCTGCAGCAAGGTATTTCATGGGGCTTAGACCTCGCTGCGCCGGATGCTGAAATGTAGCGCCCACTGCTCGCACAGCTGCATGGCCTCTGCCGCCGGGGTGAGGCGGTGGGCATAGGTCAACTGCTGCCAATGGGCGACCAGACCGGCAAAGTACTGATTGCTGTCACTGCTGCCCAGCTGGCGTACGCGGCGAATGCAGTCGCCCTCGGTGTCGCCGGGCTCGATTTCCAGCCCGACCCGCAGCCAGTGCACCAAGGCACCCCGGTACAGCAGGCTGAGCGCCGCCTGAATCTGTCCTTGTTCAATCAGCTTGCGAGCAGCGCTGGGCAAGTCATCCGGCAAGCTTTCCGGACGAACATCCAGCCCAAACAAGACCTCCGGGGCCTGCCCCTGCATTTTTTGCGTGTTGCCCGGTCGCCAGTGACGGACGGCGTAGTAGAGCAGGAAGGCCAGTGCCACACCGAAGATGACCCACACCAGGGTGCGGAAGCCCTCTGCGCCAAAGTTGAGATTGTTCTGGTATTGTGGGTCGCGCTGAGGCTCTATGTGCTCTTCTTTTTCCTCGTTATTCCGGTCAGGTACAAACTGCCAGGACTGGATGGCTTCATGCTTGCCTTTGATGTCGGCCTGGTCCAGTACCTTGACGAGTTCCTCCTGGGGTTCTGCCGCGGCATGGCTGAACTGCGGCATTGCGAGGCTGCACACCAGCAGCAGTAACAAGGTCGGCCCGGCATGCTTGAGCCACTGCTGCAGCCGCTGTCCGATGCGGCGGAACGCAATCTCAAGATCCCAGCCCTCCAGCACCGTACGACGCTGCAGATAGAGGCTGAAGCCGCCAGCGACAAAATAGGGCTCCAGCAAGCTGTCGAGCAGGCTCATCAGCAGGGGGAACAGCCAGGCCCCTACGGTGGCAGACATCCCTTCCAGCATGTCTTTCAGCGGGTCCCATGGCATGCGCCAGGCTTCGGCGGAAGGGACAAACAGGGCCACCAGCATGAACAGGCCCAATGCCATGAACAGCGCCATATGATTCAAGGCCAGCGCCATGGAGGAGGCATGGGCACGGGTGGTGCGCCCCAGCAGATTGCTGCGCTGACGCGCAGCACGGCCACGTTGACCCTCCAGTTGCCACACCGGCAGGAACACGGTGCGTGCGCTGCTAAGGCGACGGAACAGCAGTGCGCCCAGCAAACCGGAATGCCAGAGCAGCCAGGGCCAGCGGCGCAGCACGTGCCCGAGCGTGGGCGGCTGGTCAAACACCGCCCCGGACAGTACCGCCAGCAAGGGGCGAGACAGCATGGGCTTAAGCCACCACAGCAGCAGAAAAGCCCAGATCGGCTCCCATTCCAGCGACCAGGCCATGGCATAGACCAGCAGGCTGAAGGGCAGCCAGCCCAGCAGCCAGACACCGTACAGCGGTTTCCACCACTGCCGTACCATGCTCATGCCAAGGTCCACGGTTTCCCAGCCACCACGCGGTCGCAAGGCCAGACGGAAGCGCTCAAGCTGCACGGCGGCCTCCCAGCAATAACCAGAGGCTGAGCAAGAGCCACATGCTGCCACCAAATACGTATTTGACCATCGGTGGGATAAAGGTCTGTGGCGACCAGAAACCCTCGATGAAGGCGGCAATGAAAGTGAGGGTGGCTGCGCCACCCAGCAGGCGTACCGCTATTTGCGCGCGTCGCTTGAGGGCGTGCAGGCGGCTGTAAGGGCCTGGTGCAACCAGCGCATAGCCCAGCTCCAGCCCGGCAGCCCCGGCCAGTGCCGCGCCGATCAGTTCAAAGCTGCTGTGCCCGGCCACAAAGCTCCAGAAGGTCACAATATAGCCCTTGTGGGTCAAGTAGCCGGCAATGGCGCCGATGATGACGCCGTTATAGACGGTATAAAAAAGCGCACCCAGGCCGAACAGGATGCCGCCAGCAAAACACTGAAAGTCGATCGAGATGTTGTGGTAGATGTAGTAGCCCCACATCAGGATGTCATCCGGCGCTTCTCGTGTGAAGCCGGTCACTTCATTGCCGGGCCGATACATATGCTCCATCTGCGCCTGGGTCATCTGCGGAATCAGGTAATCTGCCAGCCCCGGATACCATTGCATGGCAATGATCAGACCAAACAAGGGCACAAAAAACAGCAGCAGGCCGGTGACGGTAAACGGCCACTCTTGCCGTACCAGACGCGGAAAATCCTGCGCCATGAAGCGGAAGAAATTGAAACCTTGTCCGCTACGGCTGCCATACAGCTGCATATGGCCGCCTTGTACCAGACGGTGTAGTTCATCCACCAGCTGGCTGGTGTAATGACGGTCGCGCGCCAGGGCCAGATGCTGGCACAGCTCGCGATAACGGTCTGGCAGTTCGGTCAAGGGGAAAGGGGCCTGCCGCTGGCCATCTTGTCCCTTTTTGGGGCGTTGGAAGTCCAGCCACAAAGCAAACGCCAGCCAGCGGTTACGATGGTAGCGCTCAAAATCCGCCTGTTTCATGGCTGCCGTCCCAGCAGGTATTGGGCGTAGCGTAACAGCTGCTGCCGCGCATCCTCGCGGTGTTGCCCCACCAGCGGCCCGGTTTGCTGTGCCAGCTCGGTGGCCCGCTCGGGCGTCAGTTGGCCTTGCCGTACGGCAAAGTCGATGATGGCGCGTTGCTCATGCGGTGCCAGCGACCACGGCGGGGCTTCCGGCTGGGTGTCCTCCATCACGGGCAGGCGGGTCTTCAGGTCGCGATACACCACCACCGTACCGGCAGCCAGATCACCAATACGCTTGAACTCCTGGCTAAACAGACAGCTGATCAGGCCAAACAGGTACATGGATGGGAGCCAGTCGACCAGACGCAGCAGGTTGCGGGTCATGGAGGCCTTCCAGCCGACCGGGGTGCCATCATCGTGCACCACCATGATGCCGAGCAGTTTCTTGCCGGGCGTGGAGCCTTTGCTCAACACCTCAAACAGCACCGGATACAGAAACTCGATGACAAACACCAGGATCAGCAGCACCCCGATGCCAGCCTCTTCCAGCACGGCCAGCATTTGCGCCAGGATGATGATGAATATCCACCGGATGATGACATCAATGCACCATGCCAAACCACGTGGCAAGGGGCCTGCCGTACGGATGGCCAAGTCCACCCCTTCCGGGGTGGGCACAACGGCAAGCGTGTCGAGCAGAGGTGGTGAAGTGGTCAAGGTATTGTCAGGCTTGGCTGGCTGAGGGGTTGTAAATACCCTGGTGTGACGCACGAATGGCACACAACAGGGTGGCAGCAACAATATCTGGCCGATGAGAATCGACGGTGATGGTTGTTATGCTGTGCATGTTTTCAACAAGGGCTGGGAGCATAGCGCGGCCTGCCGGGCTTTGCCAATGACAAAGCGGGCAGGCCGGGGTGCTGGGTGACGTTGCATTCAGGCCAGATAGATGTCTTTGTAGGCAGCGTAGACCGAGGCCAGCAGCAGCGGGTAGACCACCAGCAGGCCGAGTCCGAAGGGGATGGCACCGATAACACCCAGTACAGCGCCGAGCAAGCCAAACAGCAGGATGCCCAGCCAGTTCTTCCAGTAGCCGCTGAAGCTGGCCTTGATGGCTTCCATGGGGGGCAGGTCATGCAATACCACCAGCGCCGGGGCGAAGAACACCAGTGAATACACCACAAAAGACAGGGCGACCATCACCAGCATGACAATGATCATGCCAAAGCCCATGCCTGCCAGCAGGGCCATGGCCCCGGCGTTGCTGCCCGGAGTCATGGCGCTCATGCCACCTGCTGCAAAAAAACTGCCGCCGACCACCACCATTGTCAGGATGCCGCTGATGACGGACATGACGACGCCTGCAGCCAGGCCGATCAGGCCTACGATCACCAGCTGGCTGGCGTGGGTCTGAAAGGCCGAGAACAGGTGGTTGACGGTCAAAGGTTCACCCTGGTCCTGTGCAGCCGCACCTGCCATGATGCCGCCCAACAGCAGGGTTGCCAGCATCGGCATGGCCAGTGCGCCCAGAATCGGGATGAAGGCCAGCACAATGACGAGCACCCCGAAGATCAGGGTATTGACGATCCAGATGCCGGGGTTGTCCTTGAACAGGTTCCAGCCGCCGGTAAGCCAGCTGATGGCATTGCCTGCAGGGACCTTGCGGCCTGCGGCGATCAGTGCGCCATTCTGGGTGGTGGGAATGTCGCGAACGGCCGACTGTGGCGCCTGATAGGGATTTTCCATGATGCTGCTCCTTGTGCGGGGTTGGACGCAGGGGTGGGTCAGACAACAGTGGCTGCAAGATTACTCGCAGAGCCGCCATTTGCCAACGGCATGTTTCTTCCGTTGTCAGAACGGTATCCGCTGTTGCAACAATGGCCACACCACAGCCGCCAGTAGTAGGCCACTTTCGACCCGCTCGATGCCTGCCCCCAGGCAATCACCACTGACCCCGCCCACCCGACGTAGCAGATAGCGCGCCCAGAGCCAGACCAGCGCAGGTGCCAGCAGCAAGGCGGGTGCCAGCCAGGCGCTGAGCGCGGCCAAGGGCAGCAGCCAGACCCAGTAGTGCAGCGGGCGCAAATGCCAGCGGAAAGCCTCCGCCATGCCGGGAGCCAGTGGCGGCAGACGATGACTCCAGTACAACACGCCCCAGCGCGCCCAGGCAGGAATCAGAATCAGCGCAGGCAGCCACGGGCTGGTCAGCAGCAGGCGGCAGAGGATCAGCTTGGCCAGTACCTGTTGCAATAAGGCCAGTACACCAAAGCTGCCCAGGTGGGGGTCTTTCATCACCGCCAGCAGTCGCTCCGGATCACGATGGGCGGCGCCGAGGGCGTCGGCCAGGTCGGCCAGCCCGTCCAGATGCAGGCCGCCGGTCACGGCTATCCACAAGCTGGTGACGAACAGGGCCGCCAGCCACGGGTCCACTGCACTTGCCAGACTACCTGTCAGCCACAGCAAGCCGCCGATCAGCAAGCCCACCAGCGGAAACCAGATGGCGGCCGCGGTCAGCAGGGCGGGTGAAAAGGCGCGGATCTGCGGGGTGGGCAGGCGGGTGAGGAATTGGATGGCGAGGATCAGCCGAATGCCATGCTGTTTCATGGGGTCATGCCTTGTTGCAGATGAAGCAGGTAAGCCGGTTGATCGGGCAGCAGGCTGAACTCCAGCCAGCCTGCTGCGGAAAGCGCCAGCTGCCCGGCTTGCGCCCAGCTGAGGTGCAGCAAATCGGCCAATAGCGCGCGCGCCGCCCCCGCATGACTGAGCAGCAGCAGGCGCTGGCCGGGTTGGTAAAGCGGTGCGGTGGCGGCCTGGATGCGTTGTCGGAATACCGGGTAGGGCTCGGCACCGGGCGGAGTGAAGCGCTCTGGGTCAGCCCGCCAGCGCTGCCAGTCGGGCTGGTGCTGCAACACGTCGAGTGGCTGCCCGTCCCAGTCGCCAAAGTGCATTTCGGCCCAGGCGGGGTCAATCCGGCTGGGGCACTGCAGCAGTGCAGTGGCATGCGGCACGAAGTGGGCGCAGCGTTGCAGCGGCGAGCTGATTACCGCATCCACGGGCCCGGCCTGGCAGATCTGTGTGAGGCTGTGCTGCGTGGCGGCCAGCCCGGAGGGGCTCAACGGGTAGTCGCTGTGTCCCAGCAGCAGGGAGTGGCCGGCAGTGCTGGCCCCATGCCGCAACACCACCAGTCGGCACGCGGCATTCATGTCGGGATACCGGCTTCGGCAAAGGTCGCCATCTGGTTGTGTAGCGCAATGGCCGCCTGCAATAGCGGCAGAACCAGTGCCGCACCGCTGCCTTCGCCCAGCCGCAATTGCCAGTCCAGCAAGGGGGTCAGCCCCAGCTGCTGCAAGACCATCGCATGGCCGGTTTCCTGTGACTGGTGGCTGGCCAGCCACCAGTGGCGACTGCCTGCTTGTTGCGCCTCGCACACCAGCGCGGCGGCGCTGACGATGAAGCCATCCAGCACCACCGGCACACCCTGCCGTGCGGCGCAGGCCAGAAAACCGGCGATGGCGGCAATCTCCAGCCCGCCCAGTTGTGCCAGCCAGTCGAGCGCAGTGGCGGGGCGATGTGTCTGGGCGCGCTGCAAGGCGCGGGTAACCACCGTTTGCTTGTGCAGCAACCCGGCGTCATCGAGCCCGGTGCCACGCCCGACCACCTGCTCGGGTGCGAGCCCGCTCAGGGCGCAGATCAAGCACGCTGCCGCCGTGGTGTTGGCGATACCCATCTCACCCGCGATCAGCAGATTGGCACCTTGTGCGATGTGCCGCTCGGCAGCCCGCTCGCCGGTCGCCCAAGCAGCATCGCGTTGGTCGCGTGTCAGCGCGGGCTGGTGCAGCAGATTGGCGCTACCCGGCGCGACTTTGTCCTGCACGATGCCGACCAGCCCCTGCAAGTCTGCATTGACCCCGACATCGACCACTTCCAGCCGGGCCTGATGTTGCCGGGCCAGCACATTGATGGCGGCACCACCCTGTGCAAAGTTGTGCACCATGGCGGCAGTGACACTGGCCGGGTAGGCCGATACCCCTTCCGCCGCGATGCCATGGTCGGCGGCAAAGATGCTGATGGCGGGGCGCAAGGGTTCGGGCTGTGCGCGCTGCTGGCACGCGGCCAGCCAGCAAGCCAGTGCTTCCAGCCGCCCCAGTGAACCGGGCGGCTTGGTCAGTTGTTGCTGACGAGCCAGCGCAGCGGCATGGGTGAGCGCATCGGGCGGCATGAGCGGGGCGGTGGATTGCATTATGAAATAATCTTATTGAAATGTTTCATATCATGAGAAATTTTGCTGCGATATAATGACACGCTTGCAGGTGCCCCGGCCAGCCCGGGGTGAAACAGGGAAACCGGTGCGCATGTCTCACATGCTATTCCGGTGCTGCCCCCGCAACGGTAAGCCTTGCGTCACGCGTGCGTGACGGCCCGTACCCCATCCCCAGGATGGTCAGCCACTGCCCCTCACCGGGCGGGAAGGCGGTACGGTGCGCAAGCCCGGAGACCGGCCCGCAACTTGCCCGCAGGCAAGCACTGTACTGCACGCGCGGTGGGCGCGGGGTAGCCCCGCGCCTCGCGCGGTGATCCCCTTTTGCCCGCCGCATGGCCATCATGCACCACGCACAGACGTGGCAAAGGAAGATCATGCATCGCAATCCCGTTTACCTGAGTGTACTGGCCGCCTTGGCGGTCCTGCCGGCCATGGCAGATACGACCCCCACCACTGAAGATGTGGTGGTGACCGCATCCCGCATCCCCACCCCGCGTAAAGGTCTGGCTGCCCTGACTACCGTCATTACGGCGGAGGATATTCAGCAGAGCTCGGCGCGCACCATTCCGGAGCTGCTGGCTGCCGAGATTGGCCTGTCCATTTTCAGCATGAGTGGTACTGATGATCGCAGTATCGATCGGCACGGCTTCGGCGTGGCCGGGATCAGCAATGTGCAGGTATTGGTCAATGGCGTTCTGCAGAAAGACAATGACCAGTCTGCACCACGCCTGAGCTACTTGGCGCTGGAGGACATTGAGCGCATTGAAGTACAAAGCGGTGCAGGCTCGGTGCTGTATGGTGGTGGAGCAACCGCAGGGGTGATTAACATCATAACCCGCAACCCCATGAAAACCCAGCCACGCGCCACACTGTCGCTCATGGGGGGCAGCTACGGCACCCGTGAGGGTGTCGCACGCGTGAATCTGGGCAGCGACCAGTGGGCATTGACGCTGGGCGCCAACAAGATGCACAGCCGCCACTATCGTGATTTCAACGCAGAAGACCGACATGGAGTCTCGGCTGATTTCCGCTGGCGCGGCGATCACGACAGCGTGCAGCTGTTTGCGGCAGGTGGGCAGCAACAGTTACAACTGCCGGGTTCAATTAGCTGGTCCGATTATGAAAAAGATCCCCGACAACGTGGCAGTTATGTGTCCACGAGTTGGCAACACGACCGGCAGTTGCAATTGGGCTACCAACATGAGTTTGGTCAGCACCGATTTGACCTGGATCTGGCGCAGCGTAGTAGGCACTATGAGGCTGACTATGGGTCAAGTACAAGTCAAGCTACTTTGCGTTCCACCACTCTTTCCCCCCGTGTAACTTGGAAGTGGGGTGACGACGTCAAACAGCAACTCACGGTGGGGGCTGACTTTGGCATGTCACGCAACCATAGCTCTAGTCCCGCCGCTCAACGATACCGTGCGGTCTTCATTAATGAGCAGCTCACGTTTTCGAATGGTGCACAGTTGGTAGCGGGGGCCCGGCATCAATCAGTACTAAGCCAAGTAACGAACAGTGGCAAGGTAACGGAGAGCAGAGAGTCTCTTAATGCATACGATCTGGGCGTGTCCCACCCTCTGTGGGCCAGTGTGGATGGCTACGTTCGTGGCGGTCGAAGCTTTCGGGTACCCAATGCCGATGACTTTGGTGCGGTGACAAGTGAGGGTTTGAAGGCTCAACGCTCACGAGATCTCGAATTGGGTTTGAAAGGCCAGTTTTCGGCGGGGGAGTGGCGGGTAAACGTGTTTCGCCATGATCTGACCGATGAAATACACTATAACCCATTGGTCAGTAAATCCCCTAGTGGGACAGGCGCCAACATGAATCTGCAACCCACCCGCCATCAAGGGCTGGAGCTCAGTGGCGATTGGGCGGTGACGCCTGAGGTCAAGCTGACCGGTAATGCGGTGTGGCAGCAAGCGACTTTCCGCAGCGGTATCTATGGCGGCACGGATCTGGCGGGCAAGCGCATTCCAGTGGTTCCCAAGCGCATCTTTAACCTGGGGGTGCACTGGCAGATCAATGCGGTGACCGATGTGTCCTTGTCGGGTCGCTATGTAAGCGAACGGATTGCGGATGATGACCAGAAGAATACGGCCAGCCGCCGTCTGCCCTCCTATCGCTTGCTGGACCTCAAGCTGGGTCAGCGTTACCGCGACTGGTCGTGGCAGCTGGCGGTGAACAACCTGCAGAACCGCAAGTATGTGGAGTATGGCGGTGCGTACGGCATTTACCCTAGCCCGACCCGCAGCGTATTCTTGACCCTGGAATATCAAGTGCAATAAACCATGTCCCGTACCCTGATCCTCGGTGGCCGCCGCAGCGGCAAAAGCGTGCGCGCCCAGCAGCTGGCGGCCCAGGCGGCGGAGGTGGTGCTGATCGCCACCGCTACCGCCTGCGACGAGGAAATGGCGGTGCGGATTGCACATCATCGGCAGTCGCGCCCGGCGCACTGGCAGGTGTGTGAAGAGCCGGAGCGGCTGGCCGATGCGCTGCGGCGGCTGGCTCAGCCGCAGCGCTGCCTGCTGGTGGATTGCCTCACCCTGTGGCAGACCCACCTGCTGCTGCAGACAGACGAGGCGACCTTGCAGCAGGAGACTGACGCGGTGCTGGCGGTATTGCCGCAGTTGCCAGGCGAGATTGTGCTGGTCAGCAATGAGGTCGGCTGGAGCATCGTGCCGGAGTCGCCCTTGGCACGGCGTTTTGCCGATGAGGTGGGGCGGCTGCATCAGCGGCTGGCCGTGGTGTGTGAGCGGGTGGAACTGGTGGTGGCTGGCCTGCCGCTGTGCCTGAAAGGGGGATCATGAAGGCTTGGCTGCTGGGTTTGTGGGTCTCCCCGGTGATGGCTTTGAGCGTGCAGGACGATGCCGGGCGGACAGTCACATTGCCACATGTACCTCAGCGCATCATCAGCCTGGCCCCGCATGCCACTGAGTTGCTGTTTGAAGTGGGGGCAGGGGCGCAGGTGGTTGGGGTGTCGGCCTGGTCCGACTATCCGGCAGCAGCCCGCAGCAAGGTGCAGATTGGCGGAATTGATGCACTGGACATCGAACGCATTCAGGCCTTGAAGCCCGATCTGGTGGTGGCCTGGCAGAGTGGTAATCGTGCAAGTGATGTCAGCCAGTTACAGCGCTTGGGCCTGCCCGTGTATTACAGCGAGATCCAGCGCGTGGATGCCATGCCAGATGCGCTGCGTCGCTTGGGGCGGCTGACCGGGCATGATCAGACGGGTGCACAGAAGGCCAGGCAGGTGGCACAGGACTGGTCTGCCTTGCAGCAGCGCTACGCCCGGCGCACCCCGGTGACGGTGTTTTATCAGGTCTGGTCCCACCCTTTGATGACGGTGAGTGCGCAGCAGTTCATTGGTGATGCCATTGCCCGCTGTGGCGGGGTGAACCCGTTTGCCCACCTGCCGGGACTCACCCCCACGATCGGGGTGGAGGATGTGCTGCTGGCCCGGCCGCAGGTGCTGGTGACGTCCACTCCAGATGGTCAACCGGATGGCAGCCTGCAGGACTGGGCGCGCTGGTCCGCCCTGCCCGCCGTTGCGCGCAAGCAATACCTCTATCTGCGCGCGGACTGGCTCAGTCGGCCCACTCCCCGCCTGCTGTGGGGCATTCGTCAGCTGTGCGAAGGCATTGAGCGCACGCGCCAACAGTCTGATCATTAAGGTGCCGACAGGCTTGCGGCTTTCAGGATGGCTGCACGGGTGTCCAGGATCAGGCGCTCATACTGGCCAGACTGTTTCAGTTTCGCCAATCCCCGGTTGAAACGGCTGATCAGCTCCGCCGCCTGCGGATGGCCGCGGTAAATCAACAGGTGTACCGGGACCTCCCAGATGGTATGGCTGTTGGCGACGATCTGCCGTTGCTGGCCGGGTTGGAACAGGCTGGCCAGTAGATACTGACCTGCTTCCTTTTCCATCGGGAACAAGTCAATGCGTTGCAACAGCAGCTTGCGCATGCCAGAAGGGTCGTCAGGGCCTTCATCGACCTGCAGCTTGCCCTCTTGCTGCAAGCGGCTGAAATCATTGGAGACAAAATTTCCCTTGGTGATCCCGATGTTGTACGGGATCAAGTCTTCCATGGTTTGCCAATTGATCACGCGCTCCTTGCGCTGGAAGAACACCATGTGAAAGGTCAGCAGGGCATCGGAGTACAACAGCTTCTCGGCGCGTTCCGGGGTATAGGCCCAGCCAAAGGTACCGTCATACAGGCCAGCCATCGGGCCAGCAATACTGCGGTTGTTAGGGACCTCGACCAGCGTGATGTCTACGCCTTCCAGGGAAAAGGCTTCCTTCACCAAGCGTGACAAGATCCCCTGATAGGGGATGTGGGTGCCCATATACGGAGGATAATCGTTCAGGGTGAGGCTGAGGGGCTGTGTCGCGGCCTCAACCCGTAGCAGGCTGAACAGAACAAGAAGCAGCAGTAAACGTCGCATGATAACCCCCTTGGCGGGCAGCATGCAGAGAGGGAGGATGCTTCATTATAGGCGGTGCTACCTTGCCTTCCTGGCAGCACCGGATTAGTCCGACCAACGGTTATTTGACCAGCGCCACCCGCAGCCCAAGTGCGCAGAAAATGCTGCCAGCCAGCAGGTGAATGCGGCGGGCAATGGCCGGGCTGCGTTGCAACCACTGGCCGATGTGCCCGGCAAACCAGCCGAACAGACCAAAGATGACCATGGTTTGCAGCATGAACAGCACACCCATCACCAGCATTTGCTGCGGGACATGGCCCTCGGCGTGGTTGACGAACTGTGGCAGGAAAGACAGGAAAAACAGTGTGACCTTCGGATTCAGCATATTGGCCAGCACGCTCTGACGGTACACCTGCCACAGATCGGGCTGCTGACCATCCTGCTGCAGGGCGAAGCCAGAGCGGTCGAGCAGGGTGCGGATGCCTAGATACACCAGATAGGCGGCACCGGCATAACGGACCAGATTAAACGCTGTGGGGCTTTGGGTGATCAGGGCGGCGATGCCGAGGGTCGCCAGCAGGGTATGCCACAGGCAGCCGCTGGCAAAGCCGGCGGCGGCGGCCAGCGCTGCCTTGCGGCCCTGGCTGATGCCACGGGTAATCACATACAGATTGTCTGGTCCCGGCAGCAGGGTCAGCAGGATGGCGGCACTCAGAAACGCTTCCAGATGCGGCATGATGGCTCCAGATCAGGGGTGGTGGCGCAGCAGTTGCAGGCTGCGCAGCTGCAGGGTATGTTGTTGTGCAGCCAGCGCGGTCGGGTCCAGCAGGGTTTGCTGCGGCTGTAGATGCAACAGCACATCGACCGAGCCTTGCAGGTAGTGCAGCACCACCTGCTCGGACTGCAAGGGAGGATCAAACAAGGAGGCCAGTGCCGGGAGCAGCTGCTCGCGCGATGGCGCGGTGCTGTTGCGGGCAATCTGGTCTTCTTCGGGGTCAATATGGATCAGTGCATCCAGCGCCAGATGCTGCTCCAGCACCCGCTGGCGGGCCTGCTCGGCAATGCGGTGGCCCTCGGAAACACTGATCACCGGCGACACCAGCAGGTGGGCATCCACCAGCACCAGGTCGCCCATCTTGCGTACCCGTAGCTCGTGCACGTCACATACCCCGCTGGTGCTGGCGAGTGTAGCGCGGATATCCGCCACTACCGTTTCTTCCGGGGCCGCGTCGGTCAGCTCGCGTATCGCCTGCCAGCTGAATTTCCAGCCCATGTGCGCCACCATGAAGCCCACCAGCGCCGCGGCCAGGCTGTCCAGTGCATGATAACCGAGCAGGTTGCCACCAATACCGGCAGCGACCACCAGCGACGAGGCCGCATCCGAGCGCGCATGCCAGGCATTGGCCACCAGCATGGAAGAGCGCACCCGCTCGGCAACCCGCAGCAGGTAGCGAAACAGCAGCTCTTTAGCCAGCAGGGTGGCCAGCGCCGTCCATAAGGCAGCAATATGCACCGCAGGCAGCGGGCTACCACTGGTCAGCCGTTCTCCCGCACGCCACAGCATGCCAAGACCGACCAGCAGCAACAGCAGGCCCAGCCACAACGAGGCCACGGTTTCATAGCGGGCGTGACCATAATGATGATCATGGTCCGGCGCCTGATGGCTGTGGCGATTGGCCAGCAGCACCACAAAATCGGCCACCAGATCAGAGAGGGAGTGCAGGCCGTCTGCCACCAGCGCCTGTGAGCGCGCCAGCAGGCCCACCACCACCTGTACCACGGTCAGACCGAGGTTGATCCAGACACTGACCCAGGTGCTGCGAGAGGCGGCACGCTGGCGTTCGGCCTGAAAGGCCGGGTCGAGATGCTCAGCCACGCTCATGGCGGTTGGAACGAGGTTTACACCAGCGCCACGCGATCAGCAGATAGCCGGAAAGGCCGTAAAGCACGAACAGGCTGAACAGGGCGACCGGCGCGTTATAGGCCACCAGCAGGATCAGCAACACCAGCAACAGCAGCACAAAGAAAGGCACACTCTTGCGCATGTTCACTTCCTTGAAGCTCCAGAAGCGAACATTGCTGACCATGGTCAGCCCGGCAAACAGGGTGACCCCCAGTGCCAGCCAGCGCATGGTCGGGTGCGCGGTGGGGGAGTAGCCATTGTCGATGGCCACCCAGACTGAACCCGCCACCAGCGCCGCCGCCGCCGGGCTGGGCAGGCCGGTGAACCAGCGTTTGTCGGCCACGCCAATCTGGGTATTGAAACGGGCCAGCCGCAAGGCAGCGCACACCGCGTAAATGAAGGCCACCATCCAGCCCAGCTTGCCCAAGGGCTGCAGCGCCCACTGGTACATCACCAGCGCGGGTGCCACACCGAAGGACACCATGTCCGACAGGGAGTCGTACTCGGCACCAAAGTCGCTCTGGGTGTGCGTCATGCGCGCCACCCGGCCATCCAGGCTGTCCAGCACCATCGAGATGAAGATGGCCACTGCCGCGTAGTCGAACTTGCCGTTCATGGCGTGCACGATGGCATAGAACCCACCGAACAGCGCGGCGGTGGTGAACGAATTGGGCAGCAGGTAGATGCCCTGCTTGCGGATGCGAACGTTGAGCGGGGTTTTGCTGTGCTCGGACATGCGCGGGCCTCGTGTGCTGGGTCAGTCGGCCAGTTCGGCCAGAATGGTAGCCACGCCAGTGACCTTGTCACCCACGGCAACCTTGGGCTTGGCGCTCAGCGGCAGGTACAGGTCCACCCGCGAACCAAAGCGGATGAAGCCATAGCGCTGGCCACGGTGCAGCTTGGCCCCCTTCTCGACATAGCAGAGGATACGGCGCGCCACCAGACCGGCCACCTGCACGCAGGTAATGTCCTGCCCATTGGCGGTACGCAGGTGCAGCGCGTTGCGCTCGTTTTCGGTCGAAGCCTTGTCCAGCGCGGCGTTGACGAAAGCGCCGGGGTTATACCAGCGATCAATGATTTCGGCGTCCAGCGGGCTCTTGTTGCTGTGCACGTTGAACACATTCATGAACACGCTGATCTTCAGTGCGCGGCGGTTCAGGTACGGGTCGTCCGTTTCTTCCACCACCACGATGCGGCCATCAGCCGGACTGATCACGGCATTGGCCTGTTGCGGCACCGGGCGGGCCGGGTCGCGGAAAAACTGCACCACAAACACGAAGAGTACCCAGCCAATGAAGGAGAACCACGGCAGGAACCACGACAGCAGCACGGAAATCACCAGTGCCAGGGCAATGAAGGGCCAGCCTTCGCGGGCCAGGATGGGGTGAGGGTAGGTGTTGTTCATGTCCGGTTCGAAATGGGCTAAAGGGTGATGATACTACAGGGAAAGTGCCCGCTTGGGGGCAGCAAAATAAAAACGGCGGGCCAGGCCCGCCGCGTGCTGCAATGAGGCCGGGCCTCAGTTCTTGCTTTGGTCCACCAGCTTGTTGGCCTTGATCCAAGGCATCATGTCGCGCAGCTTGGCACCGACCACTTCGATCGGGTGCTCGGCGTTCAGGCGACGACGCGAGGTCAGGGTCGGGCCACCGGCCTTGTTTTCCAGAATGAAGGACTTGGCGTATTCGCCGGTCTGGATATCCTTCAGCGCCTGACGCATGGCGTCCTTGGTGGCTTCGGTCACCACCTTCGGGCCGGTGACGTACTCACCGTACTCGGCGTTGTTGGAGATGGAGTAGTTCATGTTGGCGATGCCGCCTTCGTACATCAGGTCGACGATCAGCTTCAGCTCGTGCAGGCACTCGAAGTACGCCATTTCCGGCGCATAACCAGCTTCCACCAGCGTCTCGAAACCGGCTTTCACCAGTTCCACCGCGCCACCGCACAGCACGGCCTGTTCGCCGAACAGATCGGTTTCGGTTTCTTCACGGAAGGTGGTTTCGATCACGCCACCCTTGGTGCCGCCATTGGCTGCAGCATAGGAGAGGGCAATGTCACGCGCCTTGCCGGAGCGGTCCTGATACACGGCGATCAGCGACGGTACGCCACCACCGCGCTTGTACTCGGAGCGTACGGTGTGGCCCGGGCCTTTCGGGGCCACCATGATCACGTCCAGATCGGTGCGCGGCACCACCTGGTTGTAGTGAATGTTGAAGCCGTGGGCAAAGGCCAGTGCTGCACCTTGCTTGATGTTCGGCTCCACATCGTTCTTGTAGACCTCGGCAATGTTTTCGTCCGGCAGCAGGATCATCACCACGTCGGCGCTTTTCACCGCGTCGGCCACCGCAGCCACCTTGATGCCAGCGGCTTCCACCTTCTTCCACGATGCGCCACCCGGGCGCAGGCCCACGGTCACGTTCACGCCGGAATCGGTCAGGTTTTGGGCGTGGGCGTGGCCTTGTGAGCCGTAGCCGATGATGGTGACGTTCTTGCCCTTGATCAGGGAGAGGTCGGCGTCTTTGTCGTAATAAACCTTCATGCTTGCATTCCTTTAAATGGGTCGTACCAATGTTTCATTGTGCGGGCGGGGCATACCCCGCCGGGTGTCCATGTGGGGTGCGTGACTCAGACCTTGAGTACCCGCTCGCCACGGCCAATGCCAGAGGCGCCGGTGCGTACGGTTTCCAGGATCAGGCTCTCGTCGATGGCCTTGATGAAGGAATCCAGTTTTTGCCCGGTGCCGGTCAGCTCCAGCGTATAGGTTTTCTCGGTGACGTCGATGATGCGACCACGGAAAATATCCGCCATCCGCTTCATTTCCTCGCGGTCCTTGCCGGTGGCGCGGACCTTGATCAGCATCAGTTCACGTTCGATATGATCGGCCTCGTTCAGGTCGATGACCTTGACCACATCAATCAGCTTGTTGAGCTGCTTGGTGATCTGCTCGATGATGTCATCCGAGCCAGAGGTCACGATGGTCATGCGGGACAGGGTGTTGTCCTCGGTCGGGGCCACCGTCAGGGATTCAATATTGTAAGCACGGGCCGAGAACAGCCCGGCAACGCGCGACAGCGCGCCGGCTTCGTTTTCCAGCAAGATGGACAGGATGTGTCGCATGGTGTCTGCCCCCGATCAGCAAAGGTTGCCATAATCGCGCTGCACTTGCGGCGGCACGACTTGCAGATTGCGCATGTGCGGCGGCAGGTCCATCTGTGACAGGCCCTTGCCGTTCTGCACCATCGGGAACACGTTTTCCGACTGATCCGTGAGGAAGTCGAGGAACACCGTGCGGTCTTTCAGGGACAGCGCTTCGCGCAAGGCCCCTTCAACATCCGCTGGTTTTTCGATGCGCAGGCCCACATGCCCGTAGGCTTCGGCCAGCTTCACGAAATCCGGCAGGGCATCCATATAGGATTCCGAGTAACGGTTGCCATAGAAGAACTCCTGCCACTGGCGCACCATGCCCAGATAGCGGTTGTTCAGGCTGATGATCTTCACCGGCAGGTGGTACTGCTTGCAGGTGGAGAGCTCCTGGATGTTCATCTGGATGGAGGCTTCACCGGTAATGCAGCAGACATCCGCATCCGGATGCGCCAGCTTCACGCCCATGGCGGCTGGCAGGCCAAAACCCATGGTGCCGAGACCGCCGGAATTGATCCAGCGCTTGGGCTTCGGGAATTTGTAGTACTGTGCCGCCCACATCTGGTGCTGGCCCACGTCGGAGGTGACAAACGCCTCACCGCCGGTCAGCTCCCACAGGGTTTGCACCACATACTGCGGCTTGATGATCTCGGTGCTGTTCTCGAACGCCAGCGAGTTCGGCGCACGCCAGGCTTCGATCTGTTTCCACCAGGCACTGATTTCCGGGGCTTGTGCGTCGCTCTGGCGCAGGATGGACAGCATCTCGCCCAGCACGTCCTTGACGTTGCCGACGATGGGGATGTCCACCTTCACCCGCTTGGCGATCGACGAGGGGTCGATGTCGACGTGGATGATCTTTTTCGGGCTGGACAGGAAATTCTGCGGCACCGAAATCACGCGGTCATCAAAACGCGCGCCCACGGCCAGCAGCACATCGCAGTTCTGCATGGTCATGTTGGCTTCGTAGGTGCCGTGCATGCCGAGCATGCCCACACACTGCGGGTCGTTACCCGGGTAGGCGCCGAGGCCCATCAGCGTATTGGTGACCGGCACCCCCAGCATGCGGGCCAGGGCCACCACTTCATCCGAGGCATTGCCCTGTACCGCACCGCCGCCCACGTAAATCAGCGGGCGCTTGGCGTCCAGCAGCAGTTGCACCGCCTTCTTGATCTGCCCCGGATGCCCCTTGATGATCGGGTTGTAGGAGCGCATGTTGACGCTTGCCGGGTAGTGGTAAGCATGCTTGCGTTGGGTGACATCCTTGGGGATATCCACCACCACCGGGCCGGGCCGGCCAGTGCTGGCAATGTAAAACGCTTTCTTGATGGTTTCGGCCAGCTGGCTGATGTCCTTGACCAGGAAGTTGTGCTTCACGCACGGGCGGGTAATCCCCACCATGTCGACTTCCTGGAAGGCATCCAGACCGATGGCCGGGGTCGGTACTTGGCCGGACAGCACCACCATCGGGATCGAATCCATGTAAGCGGTGGCAATGCCGGTAATGGCATTGGTGGCACCGGGGCCAGAGGTGACCAGCGCAACACCGATCTTGTTCGATGAGCGGGAGTAAGCATCGGCTGCGTGTACTGCAGCCTGCTCGTGCCTTACCAGCACGTGGCGGAATTTATCCTGCCGGAAAATGGCATCGTAAATCTCCAGGACGGCGCCTCCGGGGTAGCCGAAGACATACTCTACCCCTTCGTCCTGCAGACAACGCGTAATGATTTCTGCGCCTGTCAGTTCCATGATTTTGCACCTGAGAAGATGAACACGTTCGCTGAAATTGCGTTTACGCAGTGACCGTTCGCCGCCGGTCGCGCGGTTTCGGGGTTGCCGAAAAGTTGTCTGACGGTGGCTTCGGGGCGTCGGTCGGGACCCAGGGGTAGCGGGTCCGCGAAGTTCGCGGGGTGTAGCGGGGGTGAGGCTTCCGAAGCAGCGGTATCGCCAGGGTGCGTCCCTCTCCCAGGCGGTGACCCGCCGGGGGGACGCGAAGACTCGCGTACGCAATGCGAACTGGCAACATAACCGAGGCTTCTGCTTTGGTCAAGTCATTCTGATCAGGTAAACTGTCCGGCTTAAACCTTGAATTTCCAACGAAACCTCAGGGAGAGCCTGCCTGCATGTCGGCAGGCTGCCCGGAAAGCCAGAACTGATGCTGCCTGCTGAATCGCCCACCCTGTTCCGCCGTGTGATCGCCTTCATCTATGAGTCGATATTGCTGGTCGGGATTTTGCTGCTGGTTGGGGCGCTCTACTTGCTGGTGGTGGAGCAGATGGGTGCGCCGCGCGAGCTGACCGCCAAGGGCGCGTCCCCCGTGTGGCGCTATGGGCTGTTTGCCTGCATGGTGCTGGTGTCGGCCTGGTACTTTGGCTATTGCTGGACCCGCACCGGCCAGACCCTGGCCCTGAAAACCTGGCGCCTGCAGGTGCGGGCGGCGCAGGGGCGCTTGCCAAGCTGGCCCCAAGCGCTGCTGCGCTTTGGTCTGGCGCTGATCGGTACCGCCTTTTTTGGCGTGACCTATGTGTGGATGCTGTTTGACCGCGACGGCAGCCCCTTGCACGACCGTTTGAGCGGGACCGAGCTGGTGGAGCTGCCCAAAGTCTGAGGCGAGGGCGCGACAGGCGTAATCAGCTGCGGAAGCGGACGCGGCCGTATTCCTGCCACCACAGGATGAAGCTGGCGAGCAGCAGGATGACCAGCGAAGGTGTCAGCGCGGCACCGATCGGTGGCCAGTCGTAGATCAGCGCCATGTGGCTGACCAGCCGGCTCAGGACGTAGAACAGCAGGCCAAGCAGCAGGCCAGACAGCAGACGCAGCCCGGCGCCGCCGCTGCGCTTCTGGAACTGGGCGAAGGGCAAGGCCAGCAGCAGCAAGGACAGGCAGCTGAGCGGATAGCCCAGTCGTGCCCAGAATGCCAGCTCATAGCGGGCGGCATCCTGCCGGTTTTCCAGCAAATGCCTGGTGTATTGGTACAGCTGCCAGGCTGACATTTTCTCGGGGGTGACCGCCAGCATGGTCACCAGTTGTGGCGTCAGCCTGGTGGACCAGATCATCTGCGGCAGATGCTCGGTGACTACCTGCCCGGGCTGGGTCTGAACCCGGGTGACATCCTGCAGCACCCAGCCTTTGCCTTCGACATAGCGGGCTTCGCGGGCGGTACTGATGCTCTTGATGTTCTGCTGCGCATCGAGTTCATACAGGCTGAGCTGTTTGACGGTCTGGTTGGCGTCGACCTCGTCAAAATTAACGAAACGCTCATGGTCACGCATCCAGTAACCGCTCTGCAGGTTATTCACCGTCGCAGTGGAGGCAATTTTCAGGCGCAGGCTGCGTGCCTCACGATCGGCCAGCGGCATCAAGACCTCGCTGACGAGCAGGGTGAGCAGCGCAAACAGGAAACCGATACGCAACAAGCTCAGAGCGACCCGGGCCAGCGATACCCCGGCAGTACGAATCACCGGGTATTCCGAGTCGTTGACCAGTTGCGCCAGCGAAAACAACCCGCCCAGCATCACGCAAATGGGCAGGAGCTGGTAGAGGTTGGCCGGGATGCGCAATGCCGCGTACTGCAAGGCTTCTCTCAGCTGATTGGGGTTGCTGCCGCCATTGCTCAGTTCCAGCAACAGGTCGATAACCGCAAACAAGCCCAGCAAAGCCAGGCAGGCGGTCAGGGTGGCGCGGCTGATGTTGCGCCGGAAATAACGATGCAGCAGCCTCATGCGGCCTCCTTGCGGAGCCGGGCCTGCAGGGCGCTCACGCCGCCATATTGCTTGATGATCAGCCAGACCCAGACCAGTAGCGCAACCAGGTGAATGCCCCACAGGCCAGGCCACAGTGCCCACTTGCCCTGCACCACCAAGGTCAACGCCACCGACAGCACATTGACGTACAGCAGATAGATCAACAAGGCGATCAATACATTCCAGCCACGACCACTACGTGGGTTGTAACTGGCCAGGGGTACGGCCAGCAGGGCCAGTACCAGCGCGGACAGCGGGACACTCAGGCGCCACTGCAGCTCGGCCTGATGCTGGCGGGAGGATTCCTGCAGCAGCGCGCGGGTGGTCATGCCACGCAAGGTGTGCTCCGGTCGTGCGGCTTCCTTGGTGCGCATGCGAACTGAGTAGCTGTCGAACTTCAGCAACTGGGCGCCCGCATTGTCAGCCAGGGTTTCGAAACGCTGCCCCTTGCTCAAGGTGAGAAACCGGTCGCCGTTGCTGGCCTGGTGCTGAAAGCCCAGCGCGGAGACGGTCACGCCATGTGCCTGACCATCACGGGTACGGATAAAGATTCTGGAGGCCTTGTCCCCCAGCAGCGAGTAGTTCTCTACAAAAAACACGGCTTTGCCGCCACCGCTCTCGCGGAACGTGCCCGCAGCAATCTGGCTGCGATCGTCGCGGCTTTCCAGCTGCGCCTCGTAGGTTTCGGATAGCTGCAAGGCCCGTGGAGATACCAGCAAGGTCAGCAAGCCGATAACGATCACCACCGGCAGGGAAAAGGTCAGCACCGGACGCAGCCAGTCGAGCGGCGACATACCCGCCGCCGCCCACACCGGCATTTCCTGATCACGCCACCCGCGCAGAAAGCTCATCAGGATGGCGACGAACAGGGTAATGGTCAGGAAGACCGGCAGCGTCTGCACCAGCTGGAAGGCCATGGTGATGAACACGGCATCCGAGGCCAGTTTGCCCACGGCCGCCAGACCGAGCAGACGCACGAACTGCACGGTCAGCACGATGGCGAGCAAGGCCGTCATCACGCCGAGGGCGTTCTGCGTCAGTTCGCGGTAGAGCGCGCGGCGATAAAGCATGGTTGTTTTGACTTCGGCAGGGGTCTCTGTGGATAATCAGCGGCATCTTGCCGGATGGCACGACGTGCCCTGGGCAACAACGGCACGCATAATAAAGGGCAGGGCCGGACCCGGCGGGTGGCATGATACACCCGCACTGATCTGCAGGACCTCCCGTAACTCTGACCAATCGAGGACAAAGGCAATGGAATTTAGCATAAAAACCGGTGCAGCGGATAAACAGGCCGTGGGTTGCGTGGTGGTGGGGGTGTTTGAAGACGGCAAGCTGAGTGCGGCTGCCAAGGCGGTGGACACGGCCAGTGGCGGTGCGCTGAAGGCAGCGCTGGCTGATGGCGATATCAGCGGCAAGGCCGGTAGCAGCCTGCTGCTGCGGGGCCTGGCCAATGTGGCCGCTACCCGCGTGCTGCTGGTCGGGCTGGGCAAGGACAGCAAGCAAGTGTCCGACAAGGACCTGCTGGACGGGCTGAGTGCGGCCTTCGCTGCGCTGCTGGAATCCGGCAGTCGTGACGCGGCGGTGTTCCTCAGCGAAGAAGCGGCGGACGCAGGCATGGCCCTGCAGCAAGCCATGCTGTTGCTGGCCAGCGCACGCTATCGCTTTGACCAGTTCAAGAGCAAGCCGGCGGAAAACCGCCAGAACCTGCACGCCCTGCATTTCTTTGTCGGCAAGAAGGACGTAGCTGCCGCGGAACAAGGGCTGCGTCTGGGTCAGGCTGTGTCGGCCGGGGTCAACCTGACCAAGGATCTGGGCAATATGCCGCCGAATGTGTGCACCCCGTCCTACCTGGCGGGTGTGGCACAAGAGCTGGCGCAGCAGTACAGCCTGTCGGTTGAAGTGCTGGAAACCGCTGACATGGAAAAGCTGGGCATGGGCTCGCTGTTGTCCGTTGCCAAGGGCAGCGTGGTGCCGCCGCGTCTGGTGGTGCTGAAGTACAGCGGTGGCGGCAAGAAAGACAAGCCGGTTGTGCTGGTGGGCAAGGGCATCACCTTTGACTCTGGCGGTATTTCCCTGAAGCCAGGCGAAGGCATGGACGAGATGAAGTACGACATGTGCGGTGCCGGCACCGTGCTGGGTGTGATGAAAGCGGTGAGCGAAGCCCAGCTGCCGATCAATGTGATCGGGGTGGTGGTGGCGGCGGAAAACATGCCGGCCGGCAATGCCAGCAAGCCGAGTGACATCGTCACCTCCATGTCTGGCCAGACCATCGAAATCCTGAATACGGATGCCGAAGGCCGCCTGATTCTGTGCGACGCACTGACGTATGTGGAGCGGTTTGATCCGGCCGCGGTGATCGACATCGCCACTCTGACCGGTGCCTGCGTGATTGCGCTGGGCCACATCAATACCGGCCTGTTTGCCAATGACGATGATCTGGCCAATGAGTTGCTGGCATCCGCCAGTGCCACCCGCGACTGGGCCTGGCGCATGCCGGTGCAGGCGGAATACGACGACGCGCTGAAGAGCAATTTTGCCGATATGGCCAACGTGGGCAGCCGTGCCGGTGGCAGTGTGACGGCAGCCATGTTCCTCAACCGCTATACCAAGGCGTACAAATGGGCGCACCTGGATATTGCCGGTACCGCCTGGAAGAGTGGCCCGGCCAAGGGCGCAACCGGTCGCCCGGTGCCGCTGCTGGTGAACTTCCTGCGCCAGCGTGCCCAGACCAAGAGCAAGAAAGGCTGAATGAGTACACCTACCCCTTCACAGGTGCAGGAGCGGCTGGCGGCGTTGTACGCCGCCATCGCTGAACAGCGCCTGTTCCATCTGGTTCGTACCGAGCGGCGCGACCAGATGGTCACTTTGCATTTCCGCCGCCGCCATAGCGTATTCTGCCTGCAACGTCGTGAACAGGATGGTCAGGTCGATTACATCATGCTGCACGATGGCGAGCGGGCACGCTCGACCATGCTGCGGGAAATGTGGCAGGACTTGCAGGCGCTGGCATGACGCAGGTGGATTTTTATTCCCCAGTGGCGGACAAGCTGGGGTTTGCCTTGCGCTTGTGCCAGAAAGCCCACACCCGACAATGGCGGGTGCTGTTCTGGTTCGACGACGTGGTGGCGTTGCAACACTGCAGCCACCAGCTGTGGACGCGTCAACCGACCAGTTTTGTGGCGCACAGTCGCGTGGACGAACTTGCGGCGGCAGATTCTCCACTGTTGCTGGCCTATGCGGGCTTGTCGCCGGATGGGGATTTGCCGCATTATGACGTATTGGTAAATTTCAGCCAGGACACCCCGCTGCCTTTTGCCCGTTTTGCCCGGCTGGTAGAAATGGTCGGTGAAGATGAGGCCGACCAGCTACGCTGCCGTACCCGCTTCCGTTACTACCGGGAGCATGGCTACCCCTTGCAGCATCATGTGCTGGGGAGTGATGCATGATAGAACCACCTGATCCCGACTTGCCCAACGGTGAGCCCAGCCGCCCGCCAGTGCTGGACAAGATGGATGCCCTGCTCAGCCGGCACCGGCCCACGCGCGCGCCTTTTCCGGTGCTGACGGAGCCGGTGGAACCGGTTGCGCCACCGGCGGAGACCCGCCCGCTCCCCAAGCCGGTGATTCGCCCGAAATCGCGTGATTTCCCCTCGCTGCTGGACCCGGATACACCGCCGGTCAGTGACCGGCAGCGCCTGCTGTTGCCAGAGCGCCCGCCAGAACTGGAGGTGATGCTGGATCTGGATGTGCCGGTGCTCAGTGCCGAGGCGCCAAAGACGACCAGCGTAGCTCAGGCCGAGCCGATGGCGCCGGTCAGCGTGGCGCCCGTGGTGACGC
Source organism: Leeia aquatica (assembly GCF_012641365.1). Classification (NCBI taxonomy): domain Bacteria; kingdom Pseudomonadati; phylum Pseudomonadota; class Betaproteobacteria; order Neisseriales; family Leeiaceae; genus Leeia; species Leeia aquatica. The sequence continues at coordinate 1,708,733 of NZ_JABAIM010000001.1, read as the reverse complement.
CACCGGTATTGCCCTCCCGGGTGGATCTTGAGGCGACCACGGTGCTGGAGCTGCAGTGGGAAGATGCCGAGCTGCATTTGCAACCGCTGGAGCTGGATATCCCTGAGGAATGGGTATCTGCCCCGGTGGTTACACCGGTGATGGCCCCGCCTGCCCCTGTGGCAGCGGCCCCCGACCTGTTGCCGGTTGAAAGTGCCCCGCCCCCGGGGTTGGCGCGCGTCGAAGAGGTGCCTCCGGAAGCACTGCCCGCCACTGATAGCGTGGATGAGTCGCCGGTGGAGCCCGTGTTGGCTCTGGAGGCTGCGCCTGAGGTTGAGCCGGTGTGGGAGCTGGAGCTGGAGGATGTGCTGGCAGAGGCAACAGCGCCCGTTGTGGTTGCCGAGGACTTGGCAAGGGGCAGCGAGCCGATCATGGCAGAGCCTCCCGAGCCTGCGCCAGCACCGATTGTCGACATCCCGGTGCTGACGGAGTTGATGATCGAGCATGACGAGGCGGATACACCGCTGCCCCCCGCGCATGAGCGTGAGCAGTGGGTGGCCGAGCTGGTGGACGAGGTGATGGCCGGGCTGGCGCCACGCATTGCAGCCCTGGTCCGGGCGCAGCTGGGCTTGCAGATCGGCGGCTTGATGAAAACCGTCACCGACAAGGTGTCCGAGCAGCTGCTGGTGGATTGGCGTGACGAACTGCAGCACAAGGTAGAACAGCGGCTGGCTGCCCAATCCACACCACACGATTCGGCCTCCGGATCGTAAGCCTGCGCTGGCCGCGTGCGGCTGGCGCTACCGGGCATGGGCTTCAGGTATAATGGCGCATTCGTCATTGATATTGAACGCCAATTCCTATGGAACTCGCCAAAAGCTTTGAACCGGGCGACATCGAACGCCGTTGGTACGCCCACTGGGCGCAGCAGGATTATTTCCGTCCGGGCATGCAGGCCGACACTCCGTCATTCTGCATTCAGCTGCCGCCGCCGAACGTCACCGGTACCCTGCATATGGGCCACGCGTTCAACCAGACCATCATGGATGGCCTGACCCGCTACCACCGCATGAAGGGCGATAATACCCTGTGGGTGCCGGGTACCGACCACGCAGGCATTGCCACCCAGATTGTGGTGGAACGCCAGCTGGGCGTGCAAGGCGTGTCCCGCCATGACCTGGGCCGTGATGCCTTCATCGACAAGGTGTGGGAATGGAAGGCGCAGTCCGGCGGCACCATTACCGAACAGATGCGCCGCGTCGGCTGCTCGGTGGACTGGTCGCAGGAATACTTCACCATGGACGAGACCCGCTCCCGTCTGGTGACCGAGGCCTTTGTCCGCCTGTACGAGCAAGGTTTGATCTACCGTGGCAAACGTCTGGTGAACTGGGACCCGAAGCTGCTCACCGCCGTGTCTGACCTTGAAGTGGTCAGCGAGGAAGAGGACGGCCATATGTGGCTGATCCGCTATCCGGTGACCGGCAGCGAGGAGGCTCTGGTGGTGGCCACCACCCGTCCGGAAACCATGTTGGGCGACGTGGCGGTGGCGGTGAACCCGGAAGACGAGCGCTACCGGCACCTGATCGGCAAGATGCTGACCCTGCCGCTGGTGGGGCGGCAGATTCCGGTGCTGGCCGATGATTATGCTGATGCCAGCTTCGGTACCGGTTGCGTGAAGATCACCCCGGCTCACGATTTCAACGATTATCAACTGGGCAAGCGGCATCAGACCGAGCTGGTCAGCGTGATGGACCTGCACGCGGTGATGCTGGCCGAGGCCGAAGTCTACAGTTTTGACGGGCAGCTGCTGCGTCGTGACCCCTTGCCGGCGGCTTACGCCGGGCTGGACCGTGCTGAGGCGCGCAAGCGCATCGTGGTCGACCTGAAAGACAGCGGTGCTTTGGTTGAAATCAAGCCGCACAAGCTGATGGTGCCACGCGGTGACCGTACCGGCTCGGTGATTGAGCCGATGCTGACCGACCAGTGGTTCATGGCAATGAATGCGGTGGCCAAGGATGACCTCACCGGCAAGAGCATTGCGCAAAAGGCGCGCGATGCGGTGGAAAGCGGGCAGGTACGTTTCATTCCGGAAAACTGGGTGAACACCTACAACCAGTGGATGAACAATATCCAGGACTGGACCCTGTCCCGCCAGCTGTGGTGGGGCCACCAGATTCCGGCGTGGTTCGACGAGGCGGGCAATATCTATGTCGCCCGCAGTGAGGAAGAAGCCCGCCAGCAAGCCGGTGGCCAGGCCTTGCGCCGCGATCCGGACGTGCTGGATACCTGGTTCAGTGCCGGCATGCTGCCATTCTCGACACTGGGCTGGCCGGAGGAGACACCGCAGCTGCAGCAGTTCCTGCCGTCCTCGGTACTGGTGACCGGCTACGAGATCATCTTCTTCTGGGTGGCACGGATGATCATGTTCAGCACCCACTTCACCGGCAAGGTACCGTTCCGCGACGTTTACATCCACGGCATGGTGCGCGACAGCGATGGCCGCAAGATGTCGAAGTCCGAAGGCAATGTGATCGACCCGGTGGACCTGATTCAGGGTATCGCGCTGGACCCGCTGCTGGAGAAGCGCACCACCGGCCTGCGTCGCCCGGAAACCGCGCCGGATGTGGCCGCTAAAACCCGCAAGGATTTCCCGGAGGGCATCCCGGCTTACGGTGCGGATGCGCTGCGCTTTACCATGGCCAGCTATGCCACACTGGGTCGCAATATCAATTTTGACTTCAAACGTGCCGAAGGCTACCGCAATTTCTGCAACAAGCTGTGGAACGCCACCCGCTTTGTGCTGATGAACACCGAAGGTAAGGATTGCGGTGCGGACAGCAGCCTGCCGCTGCAATACAGCTTTGTCGACCACTGGATCATCGGTCGCCTGCAGCAGGTGGAGCAGGCGGTGACCGAGGCGTTTGAGACTTATCGCTTCGATCTGGCAGCTCAGGCGCTGTACGACTTTGTCTGGAACGAGTACTGCGACTGGTATCTGGAACTGGCCAAGGTGCAGTTGCAAGGCGGCGAAGCAACACAACGCGCCACTCGCCGCACCCTGCTGCGGGTGCTGGAAGTGACACTGCGCCTGCTGCACCCGATCATGCCCTTCATTACGGAAGAACTGTGGCAGAAGGTGGTGCCACTACGCGGTGAAGCACACGCAGCCTCACTGATGCTGGCACCGTGGCCCATCGCTGACCTGGGCAAAGTGGACGCTCCCAGTATGGCGCAGATGGACGCGCTGATGGCGCAGGTGAATGCCTGCCGTACCCTGCGTGCCGACATGGGGCTGAGCCCGGCAGTCAAAGTGCCGCTGTATCTGGAAGGCAGCAGCCAACTGGATGCGTTTGGTCCTTATCTGGCGTTGTTGGCCAAGCTGTCTGAGGTGCAGCGGGTCGACGCCTTGCCGGAAGCGGATGCGCCGGTGCAGGTGGCCGGCGGCGCACGGCTGATGCTGAAGGTCGAGATCGACCGTGAGGCAGAGAAGGCACGGCTGGGCAAGGAGATTGACCGCTTGCAAGGTGAAGTGGCCAAGGCCAATGCCAAGCTGGGCAATGCCTCCTTTGTGGAGCGCGCTCCGGCGGCGGTTGTGGCGCAGGAGCAGGAGCGCCTGGCGGCATTCAACCATACGCTGACGCAATTGCAGGCTCAATTGGTCAAGCTCGGCTAAGAACCTGTTTTAGTCAGAGGCGGCAGGGCGGGATCATCAGCTGATGCTGGGTCCGCCTTGGCGCAGCCTAAGGCCGCGTATGCCGGTTCAGGGGGTTGCAGCGGTTTCCGGTGCAGGCAGCTTGTCCAGCGCTTCTCCTCCCTGCTGCAACAAATCAGCCACGCTAAGCTCCAGCTGCTGGTCGAGGTGTTGCAACAGGGGGCGCAGCGCCAGATTCACGGCGTCATCCTTTTGGGCCAGACGCCCGGCCTGGCCGGTATCCCAGATCAAGGCGCGGTAGAGCTGAAGCAAGCTGATCTGGTCCAGCTCCTGCCCCAGTACCCAGCGGTGGTTTGCCAAGCGCAACACCCAACCTTTGCGCTCCAGGCGGATCATCAGCTGCGATACGTCACCCATGCCGTTGCCGAGGTGATGTCGAATCTGCTCCGTGGTTTGTGGTACGCCCTTGCCATGTGCCTGATGCAGCAGCTGCAAAATGCGCAACGCCTCCTGGAATTCACGGCCAATACCACGGCGGGTGCGCCAGGCACCGGCACGCCAGTAGCTCAGGCTGGCGGTCAGGGTGGCACCCACCAGCACCAGACTCCACAGCAGATAGAGCCAGACCAGGAAAATCGGCAAGGCGGCGAAGGCGCCATACACCAGCTTGTAACCCGCCAGTTTCTTGACGTAGATGGCAAAGCCGGAACGCAGCAGCTCAAACGAAATGCCGGTGAACAGGCCGCCGAGCACGGCGTGTCGCCACGGCACTTGCCGGTTGGGAGCAAAGTGGAACAGCAGGGCAAAGGTCATCACGCCCAGCGTGGTGCGTAGCCCCAGCTTGAGCAGATTCTCCAGCCAGTTCAGCGAGCGCTTGAAGTCCGGCAGCAAGGCAAACAGCTGGTCGACCAGGGACAGCGACAGGCCAATCAGGATCGGCGCCAGCGTCAGGATGGTCCAGTACAGCATCAACCGCTGCCAGAAGGGGCGGCGATGCGCGGTTTGCCAGATGGCGGTAAAGGCCCGGTCGATGGTCGAGATCAGCATGATGGCGGTGATCGCCAGCACGATGATGCCCATTACCGTCAAGCGCTCGGCATTGTCGGTAAACTGCCGCATGTAAACGGTAATGATGCGCCCGGCGGTATCCGGCACCAGATTGGTCAGCAGGAAGGTCTTGAACTGGGTGCTGACCCGCTCAAATACCTCAAACGGGGCCAGCAAGGCCAGGGCGATGGTGACAAAGGGGACCAGTGCCAGCAAGGTGGTAAAGCTGAGGCTGCCCGCCACCTGCAGGCAGCGACCTTCCACCACCCGCTGACCGAGAAAGCGGGTGAAGCTGAGCAGGCTGATGACTCGGGCTGGAATCAGGTCGCGCAAAGGCATGACGGCATCCGGTAACACGGGAGGGTCCGCTATAATAACCCCCATTGTGACGATCAGGGGTACCACGGTGGCGGAAATTCTGGTGCTGTATTACAGCGTGCATGGCTCAGTACGGGCTTTGGCGCAACAGATTGCACGCGGCGTGGACAGCGTGCCGGGTGCGCGGGCCAAACTGCGCACCGTGCCACGGGTATCGACGGTGTGTGAGGCGGTGGAACCTGCCGTGCCGGAACAAGGCGCACCCTATGTGACGCTGGACGATTTGCGGCACTGCGATGGTTTGGCGCTGGGGAGCCCTACCCGCTTTGGCAATATGGCTGCACCGGTCAAGTACTTCCTCGACAGCAGCAGTGCACTGTGGCAAAACGGCGCGCTGGTGGGCAAGCCGGCGGCGGTATTTACCAGCAGCACCACCCAGCATGGCGGGCAGGAATCGACCTTGCTGTCGATGATGTTGCCGCTGCTGCATCATGGCATGCTGCTGCTGGGCTTGCCCTTTACTGAGGCGGCGCTCAGCGCCACCCGCGATGGCGGCACCCCCTATGGTGCCAGCCATGTCACCGGGCTGGGTAACCAGACGGCGCTCTCAGTCCACGAACAGCAGCTGGCACAAGCCTTGGGTCGCCGTCTGGCGGAAACCGCCTTGAAGCTGGGGGCGTGACATGCGAGCTGCGTACTGGACATGCAATGTCTGCCTGCTGGGCTTGATCGCCCTGTGCCTGGCCTGGGAGCTGTGGCTGGCCCCGCTGCGCCCCGGTGGTTCCTGGCTGGTGCTGAAGGTATTGCCGCTGCTGGTGCCGCTGTTCGGCATCCTGCGCGGACGGATGTATACCTACAAATGGATGACCATGTTTGTCCTGCTGTACTTCATCGAAGGGGTGATGCGCGGCTGGGGTGACCGTGGTCTGTCACAACAGCTGGCCCTGCTGGAAGTGGTGCTGTCTTGCGGGCTGTATGTCTCGGCCATCCTGTTTGTGCGGCGTACGCGCGCAGCCGGTACTCCCCAAGGGGTTTAAGCGGGTCTTCAGCTTGGCGTTGTAGTCTGCGTGCTTCACGCTGCCGGGAGAGGATATGCGTTGGGTGTGCCTGATGGTGATAGGGTGGGGCTGGGCTCAGGCAGCAGTCTTGGACTGCCCTGGCAAGGGGGGTGATGAGCAGCCCGCGATCAGTTACACCTTGCCCGTGGTGCCACCGGTCGCAGCAGCGGAATCGACTTTCCCAGCGCAGACGGTTGCACGGCTGGAGCGGGCGATGGATACCGCATTGTCGCGTACCCATGCTCGCGCCATCAGCGTGAGTGTCAGGCAGGGGGCGGCGCACTGGTCGAGCAATCGCACAGGAAATGGCGAATCTCCCTACCCGCGTTACTACTGGGCGAGTGTGGGCAAAATACTGACCGCTGCGCTGGTCATCCGACAGCTGGAGGCCCGTGATAGGGGGCTGGAGACACCGGTGCAGCAGTTGATGCCGGCGTTCCCGTTGCCGGAGGTTACGGTGGATCATTTGCTGCGACATGTGTCCGGCCTGACCAGCTATAACGAAGACCCGGAATTCCGCCAGCATCCCGGCGCAGTACGTCCTGAGCTGGTGTTGCAGCGTGCATTGCAGCGAGGTCGGCAATTTTGCCCGGGCTCCGGCTGGTACTACTCCAATACCGGCTACCAGCAGTTGAGTGCTTTGCTGGAGCACATGAGTGGTGAATCCTATGCCCACTATGCCAACGCTGAGCTACAAAAGGTTTTGGGGCCAAGCAGCTTGCAGGTGTTGCAGCCAGACGAATTGCCACCGGATGTGGCATCCTTGCTGTCGGCGTCCGGCCCGGTCATCCAGCCAGGCTGGCCGCAAGGGGCCGGGGCGCTGGTCGGCAGCCCGGATGATATGCTCAAGCTGTGGCAAGCCATTCTGCAGCAACGCTTCTGGAAGCACTTCCCAGCGTCACGCCTGTTTGAGCGCATGCACCCCATGTTTGAGCCCCGTCTGTTCTATGGCCGCGGTGTCATGCGCTATGAGGTACCGCTGGACGCAGGACGGGTGCAGACCTGGCTCGGGCATAGTGGTGGCACCCCCGGCGCCCAAGCCCTGGTAGCCTGGATACCGGAGCAACAAGTTTGGATTGCGGTTGTGCTGGGGGGTGAGGGTTCCGCTGAGGCCACCGCCGCCTTGCTGGCGCGCAGCCTTCTTCAGTACTGAGTCCGTCGCGGAATGGTTTTTCTGCTGATCGTATTCAATACCTGCAAATCTGGCTGACTGACGATGTCACAGTAGGAGGTAGCCGTGTCGCAGAGGCGGCCTTGAACCGATACGCTTCCGGGGGAAGGGCAAGAGAATGGCTATGGCTTGCATACTCCACTGGAGGGAATGTGCGCCAGCCCGTTGTCTTGCCGTTTTGCTGCGCTGGGTCAGTGTCTTGTCTGGGTGAGCTGGTTCCACTGCAGGTCCAGCTTGTTCAGGGTGCCATCCTGTTTGAGTCGGGTCAGTCCCTCCTCCAGCTGCCGAATTTGCTCCGGTGGCAGATTGGGGTTGAGCACCAGATGGAACGTCGTGATGTCCATGGTGTTCGGCAAAACACGGATGCGCTTGTCCAGTTTCGTGGCTTTCAGCGCTTGGGACAGCCCAGGTTCCCGGTAGTAAAAGAAGCGGCCCCACTTGGCCAACAGCTTGAGCAGATTGTTTTCCGTGCTGCCCGCCAGTGTATCAAGCTGCAAGCCGGGGATTTGTTTCAGGCGATCTACCGCGCCACTGCCATAGTTGACCAGGATGATATTGTCTTGGCCCAGCGCCAGGACGTCCTTCCATTGACGGACCGACACCCGATCGTCTTTGCGGACGGCCAGATAGTAACGGACTTCATATAGTGCAGGCTGGGCATAGCGCAGCATGGCCCGCCGTTCGGCGGTATCCAGCAGACCACAAGCCGGGTCAAGTTGCCCGGAGGCGACTTCGAGGATGATGCGCTTGAGCGGCAAGGGTTGCTGGTCACCTACAATTGTCAGGCCCGGTGTGACCCGTTCCAGTGCGCGGAACAGGTCTACGCAATAGCCGATCCATCGCTCGCCCTGCTGCTGGAACTTGGGGAAGGATTCTTCCTGGGCCGCGGTGCGCAGTGCACTGGCCCCGGCGCAGGTGCTGAAAGCCAATGCCAGACCTGCTGCCATCAGGCGGCGTGATACGGCCATGTCAGTGTTCGCGGGTCCGGAAGCGGTTGACGCTGGACTGCAATTTGACGGCGCACTGATGTATGGCTTGGGCCTGCAGCATGGCGTGCTCGGCGGAGGCTTGGGCACTTTCCACGACACTGACCACTTCTTCCACATTACCCGCCAGGTGCCCCCCGGCTTTGCTTTGCTCGTCCATGGCTTGGGCAACGGCACGGAAGCGATCCAGAGAGGCATGTGCTCGAGCGTTGATGGCTTGCAGCGACTGGGAGGCATCGTGGATGCGGGTGACGCCATCGGACACGGTGGGGCCAATCGCCTGCACTTGCTCGGAGACCGTGCTGGTATCCTGCACGACGGCCTGCACGATGGTGGCGATTTCATCGGTGGCCACGGCGGTGCGCTCTGCCAGCTTGCGCACTTCATCGGCCACGACGGCAAAGCCACGGCCGGTTTCACCGGCGCGTGCCGCTTCAATCGCGGCATTGAGGGCCAGCAGGTTGGTCTGGTTGGCGATTTCGCGGATCGTGCCAGCGATGCCGCTGATATTGCGGGTGCGCTCTGTCAGGGACTGCATGTGCTGGTTGACGGAGGTGATCTGGCTGGCAATCTGTGTAATGCTGTGGCGGGCTTCCTCGGTCAGTTTGCTGCCACTGGCCGCTTCTTCCGACGTCGTATGCGCATCGGACTCCGTGGCGCGGGCATTGCTCGAGACATGGTCAATACTGGCGGAAAGTTCCTCGATGGCTGTGGCGGCGGATGTGGTTGCCGCACTGGCTTGTTGGGAGCGCTGCTTCAGTTGCACCATGTGCTGCTGGAGGGTGTTGCCGTTGTGCTCAATCTCGAGGCTGCTGGCGCGAATGTCGCTGACCATGGTGAGCAGGTTTTGCAGCATGCTGCGCATGCTCCCCAGTAGGCTGTCAGCAGGGACGTCTGCGGCAATGTGCTGGGTCAAGTCCCCTTCGGCGATGGCTTTGACCACGTGCGCAGCGTGGGCGGGATCACCGCCGAGCGAGTGAAGGATGCTGCGGGAGAGCCGCCAGGCCAGCCCGCCGACTGCCAGCATGCCGAAGAGGATCAATCCCAGCAGCAGGCTGGCCTGACGCCAAAAAGTGGCGTCAATGTCATCAATGAAAAACCCGGTACCGATGACCCATCCCCAGGGTTGGACCCGGACCACGCCATTGAGTTTGGGATACTCTTCTTTGCTGCCCTTGCGGCTGGCGGTGACCACCACCTTGGCATAGTGCTCGGTGGCCAGCGCTTCGGCATAAACCTCTACAGAGGTTTTGCCATCGGGCCGTTTGCCGCCGTCATCATACTTGCCGATGCGCTTGGTGTCCGGGTGGTACAGCATGAAGTTGCCACTGTCCCGCACAAAGTAGTAACCGTCTTTGGCATGGGCACTGGCCAGGGCCAGCAGAGCCTGCTTTTTGGCCTCGGCTTCAGGTATCTTTCCTTCTGCTGCCAGTTGCGCCTGCTGGCTGACTACGCTCTCTGCAATCTGCAGCAGTTGCTCAATCTGAGCATGTTTTTCTGCAAGCAGGCCCTGGCGGCTTAGATAGAGCGAAACTGCCCCCAGCAGCAGCAAGCCCAGCAGGCTAAACAGGGTCAATAGTAACAGGCGGTGAGAGAGTTTCATGGTCCGCTCCTTGATGTAAGGTGAGGCGGTGTGCGGCGAAGGGGTGACATTCGGATTAAAGCAGAACCGTAGTCATATGCAAGCACTCCCCAAGCCGTATCACTGGCAAGCTAAGGGGATCGGGCTATACTGGCGTAGCAATATTACTGGAATGTGGTGGCGCACCCGACAGGAATCGAACCTGTGACCTTCAGCTTCGGAAACTGACACTCTATCCAACTGAGCTACGGGTGCATGGACAGCAGAGGGCGCTAGAATAGCGATTTTCTGATCATCCGTCCACGTTTTTTGTCGCGGACAGGGGCAAATGCCGTATAATCGCCGCTAATTTTTATGTTTGAACAGGGTTGGGCAAGCATGAGTGCAGATAATAATTCAATGAGTCCGAAGCAACTGGTGGGTCTGGTGGCGGCAGGTTTCGCCGTGCCGATCATTGCGGGCATTCTGATTGCCAAGTTGAGTACCAGTATCAACGAAAGCCAGCCTGACCCGGCCACCATGACCAAGGAAGCGGTTGCCGCACGCGTGCGGCCCGCAGGTGAGGTCAACGCCGGTGAAATCGTGGCGCCGGGCATGCACACGGGCAAGCAGGTAACGGAGAGCATTTGCTTCTCCTGTCACAAGGATGGCCTGGCGGGCTCGCCCAAGTTTGGTGATGCTGCTGCTTGGGCGCCGCGCATTGCGCAAGGCTTTGATGTTCTGTCCGATCATGCCATCAAGGGCTTCAAGGGTATGCCGGCCAAGGGTGGCGCAGCCGACCTGACCGACGATGAAATCCGCCGTGCCGTGGCCTATATGGGCAATGCTGCGGGTGGCAAGTTTACCGAGCCGGGCGTCAAGGGTGCGGAAGCTCCAGCCTCCGGTGCCGCAGCCTCTGCTCCGACCGCTGCAGCGTCAACCGCGCCTGCTGCAGCCCCGGCTGCCGCCGCAGTCGACGGCAAGGCCATTTTCTCGACCACCTGTACCGCGTGCCACAGTGGCGCCATGCCCAATGCCCCCAAGCTGGGTGACAAGGCTGCCTGGGCACCGCGCGCCAAGCAAGGCAAGGATACGCTGTACCAGCACGCACTGGCAGGCTTCAATGCCATGCCGGCCAAGGGCGGCAATGCTGGCCTGAAGGACGAAGAAGTCAAGGCCGCTGTGGATTACATGCTGTCGCAAGCACAGTAAGTGGTTGCTGAGTAGTACAACAAAAAGCGCAGCCGTGAGCTGCGTTTTTTGTTGGGTCATTCCTTCTTCAACATCGCCATCAGCCCTGCCAACCGCTCGGTGCCGCGTGCCTTGGCGGCGGCCTTGTCGGTGACGGGACGACCGGCAAACCACAGGTCGTCACTGCCCATTTCGTTGATGAAACGGGAGGGCTGGATCACCTGCCATTCCCCGGCACGCTTGCGCTTGAGGGCATAGGTCAGGGTCAGGCTGCGCTGGGCGCGGGTGATGCCCACATACATCAAGCGGCGTTCTTCTTCGATCTTGCCGGTGTCCACGCTTTCACGGTGCGGCAGGATGTCTTCTTCCACCCCCACCAGAAACACATGCGGGTATTCCAGCCCCTTACTGGCATGCAGAGTAGAGAGTTTCACCGCATCCGGCTCTTCATCCTCGCGGCCTTCGAGCATGGTGATGAGTGCGATCTTCTGGGTCAGCTCAACCAGCGTCGGCGGTTTGTCCTGCTCCGGATCGTCGCTCTTGCGGTTGATCCAGCCGACAAAGTCCTGCACGTTTTTCCACTTCTGCTCGGCAGCGCGCTGCTCTTCCGAATCAAACAGCCAGGTTTCGTAGTCAATGGCGGTCAGCAGGTCTTGCAACACCACCGAGGCGGGTTCACGCTCGGCCCGCCATTGCAGGCGGTTGATGAAGTCGCCGAACAGGTGCAGCGTATCGTACTGCTTGCTGGCCAGCTGCTGCTCCATGCCGGTTTCAAACACGGCAGCAAACAGGCTGAGGTGGCGCTCTGCCGCATAGCTGCCCAGCTTTTCCAGCGTCTGGTTGCCAATGCCGCGCTTGGGGGTGGTGGCGGCGCGAATGAAGGCCGGATCATCGTCGGGATTGGCCAATAGCCGCAGGTAGCTGAGGATGTCCTTGATTTCGGCGCGGTCAAAGAAGCTCTGTCCGCCACTCATCACGTAAGGGATGCGGTGGTTGCGCAGCGCCTGCTCCAGAATGCGCGCCTGATGGTTGCCGCGGTACAGGATGGCATAGTCGGCAAAGCGGGTGCGGGCCTCGAATTTGTGTGCCTGCAGCCGGGTGGCGACGGTCTCCGCCTCGTGCTCTTCGTCCTTGGTCGACACAATCTGGATTTGCTCGCCCAGACCATGCTCACTCCACAAGGTTTTCTCGAACAGCTTGGGGTTGTTGGCGATCAGGGTATTGGCGGCTTTGAGGATGCGCACCGAGGAGCGGTAGTTCTGCTCCAGCTTGATCACGTGCAGCTTGGGGAAGTCGCGCTGCAGGTTTTTCAGGTTCTCGATGTCGGCCCCGCGCCAGGCGTAGATGGCCTGGTCATCGTCGCCCACCGCGGTGAACTGGCCGCGGCTGCCGGTGAGCTGCTTGAGCAGGGTGTACTGGCAGGCATTGGTATCCTGGTACTCGTCGACCAGCAGGTAGCGCAGGCGATCCTGCCATTGTGATTCGATGTCCGGACGCTGGCGGAACAGTTCGACCGGCAGGCGGATCAGGTCATCAAAATCCAGCGCCTGATAGGCTTGCAAGGTGTCCTGGTAGGCACGGTACACCTTGGCGGCGTGTACCCCGGCATCGTCGGTCGCCTGCAGGATGGCATGGTCCGGGTCGGTGAGCGCGTTCTTCCAGTTGGAGATCAGGCTTTGTGTGCTGCGGATCAGTTGCTTGTCGGTGGTGCCGAGTGCATCCGAGATGATCTTGCCCGCATCGGCTGCGTCCAGAATGGAGAAATTGGGCTTATAACCAATATGGCGCGATTCCTGTCTGAGCAATTGTAGGCCCAGTGAGTGGAAGGTGCTGATGATCAGGCCGCGTGCGCTCTTGCCGGACACCAGCTGTGCCACCCGCTCCTGCATTTCCCGCGCTGCCTTGTTGGTAAAGGTGATGGCGGCGATATTGCGGCCCTGCATGCCGCATTCTTCGATCAGGTAGGCGATCTTCTGTGTGATGACCCGCGTCTTGCCACTACCGGCACCGGCAAGGACCAGCAGCGGGCCATCCAGATATTTGACGGCCTCACGTTGCGGCGGATTGAGGTGGGACAACTGCATGGGGAACCAGACGAAAAACCAGCGAGCCGCTATTGTAATGGGCTTCGGCCTGCTATGCTTGCCGCGCGTCGGAGATGGAGTAAAAGACAGCATGGCGTGTTATGCAATTGGCGATGTACAGGGCTGCTATGCGGCCCTGCGGAAACTGCTGGAGCAGCTGGCATTCGATCCGGCGCAGGACGAGTTGGTGTTTGTCGGCGATCTGGTCAACCGGGGGCTGGGCTCCCTGGAAACCCTGCGCTTCATCAAAGGGCTGGGTGAGCGGGCCCGGGTGGTGCTGGGCAACCACGATCTCTTCCTGCTGGCGCTGGCCGAAGGCTTTGTCCGCGCCAAGGCCGACGATACGCTGGACGCAGTACTGGCCGCGCCGGACCGGGAGGAGTTGCTGCACTGGCTGCGCCATCAGCCGCTGGCAAGGCGCGAAGGGGAGGCGCTGGTGGTGCATGCCGGTTTGCTGCCCGCCTGGAGCACCCGGCAGGCGGTAGAGCTGTCCGCCGAAGTGGAGGTCGCATTGCAAGGCCCGGACTGGCGGTCGTTTCTCGGTGCACTATGGGGCAATAAGCCTGGCCATTGGGACGATAGCCTGCAAGGCATGGATCGCTTGCGGGTGATCGTCAATGGCATGACCCGGCTGCGGTTTGTGACCGCAGCGGGAGACATCGACTTCAAGTACAAAGGCGAGCGTGAAGGTGCACCGGCCGGGCTGCAGCCCTGGTTTGAGGTGCCGGGGCGACGCAGTGCTGGAGAAACCATCGTCTGCGGGCATTGGTCGGCACTGGGCCTGATGTTGCGGCCTGATGTGCTGGCGCTGGACAGCGGCTGCGTGTGGGGCGGCATGCTCACCGCATTGCGGCTGCCAGACCGCATGGTGTTTCAACAGTCCGGCGCCGACTTTCCCGATGCCCGGCCGGTGGCGCAGGATTGAAGCATTGCCTGCCCGGGGGTTCCACTCAGGTGGCGGGGTTCCGCTCGATCACGTCACGAATCTGCTGATGGGCTTGGCTCGCCAGCTCGCGGCGGTTCACATGGGCGGCATTCATGGAGGGCAGCAAGGTCAGCTCGGCCACCAGCACTTTGGCGGAGGCCAGTTGCCACATGGATTGCAGCAGAGACGTTTCGCCAATATAGGTGGCCGCCGCGCTCGACTGATCATCCTCGGTGCGGTACCGCAAGGCCACCGGTCGCAGGTCGCCCTCGCTCAGGGTAACGGCATTGAGCAGTGAGGCGGTAAAGGGCAGCACGGATGTGCCATCGCTGGTGGTCCCCTCCGGGAAGAAGCCCAAGGTTTCGCCGTCTTGCAACAGGCGGGTCATGTCCTCATTCATCCGCATCATGTCACGGCGGTCACCCCGTTTGATGAACAGCGTGCCGGCATGCTTGCACAGCCAGCCCACCAACGGCCAGCCTTCGACATCGGCCTTGGCCACAAAGCGGCAGGGCACCATCGCGTTGATAATGAAAATGTCCAGCCAGGAAATGTGATTGCAGACCCACAGGGTATTGGGGGGCGGCGACAGCGGTGGCGTGCCCTTGATGCGCAGGCGGATGCCCATGACTTGCAGCATCTCACGCGACCAGCGCTGGATGCGCTGCTGGCGTTCTTGCGGGCTGGCTTTGGCGAAATGGCGACGAATTTCCAGCATGCCGCTCAGCAGATGGCACAGCAATCGGAATAAACGCCAGATCCGGACCGGCCAGAAGGTCCGGGCCGCAGGGTGCAGGAAACTCATCCCCGAGAGTATACGGGTCGGGCTTGCCGCTTGACCAGTGTCGTGGCTGTCAAACGGCATGCCCGCCTCAGTCGCTTCAGGCGGCTGCGGCCATGAAATGGCGGGCGTAGCGCGGGTTCAGGCGTGACATCGGCAACAGCAGCGGCAGGTCTGCCGTGTTGAAATCCGGATCCCAGGCCGGATCGCCGCAGATGTAGGCACCGGCGCGCATATAGCCCTTGAGCAGCGGCGGAATCTCCAGCGGCAGCGGCTCACGCAGTGCTTCCAGCGGCAGCGGGCAGCGTGGGGTAACGCGCCATTCCACCGGGGCCAAGTGGTTCTCGCTCAAGGAGGCGTAGATGTTGGCGGCCATATGGCCACCATCGGCCATGCTCATGCTGGCACAGCCCATCAGGTATTCGTAACGGTGACGCGCCATATAGTCAGCCAGACCGGCCCACAGCAGGGTGATGACCCCGCCGGAGCGGAAATCGGCGTGCACGCAGGAGCGGCCCAGTTCCACCAGCTGTCCACGAATGTGGTGCAGCCGGGTCAGGTCGAATTCGGTTTCCGAGTAGTAGCTGCCAATCTGCTTGGCGGCCTCCGGGCGCAGGATGCGGTAGGTACCGACGACGCGGTCTTCCGGACCCGCGCGCACCATCAGGTGGTCACAATAGGGGTCGAACAGGTCCTGGTCGAGGCCGCTGGCGGCGTTCGGCACATGGGCACCCATTTCTTCTACGAACACTTCAAAGCGCAGGCGCTGCGCTTCGCGGACATCATCTTCACTGTCGGCAAAGCACAACCGCAACGCTTGCTTGCCTGCGGTGGCAGCGCTACGGGGATCTGCTGCTCCAAACATGGCATGTCTCCTGATGGCGGTATGGCTTACAAGTTAGCGATTGTATATGACAATTGTGTGAATGGACATGTGACAGGAGTGAAGATTCATTCACGCGGGCGCTGAACGAGTATGCGACGGGTAAGCCAAAGACAAGCTGAAATGTAAAATTGACAGGCCGCAGGTGCGCTTTGCACCTGCGGCCTGTCAACGTGCTACGTTAGGCAGCGCGACCGACGCGCTCACTGGCATCCTGGCTGATGGTTTGGTAGATCTCGCGTGACTGGCGGTCCAGCTCAGCCAGCTGCTGCTGGATGCTGCTCTCCACCTCGTTCAGTTCGCCGATCCGGGCTTCCAGGGTATCGGTGGCCTGATGGATGCGCTTGACGTTCTCCAGCCGGCGGCGCAGCTGCAGCTGGTGCTCGCGCACCTGGGTCTCCATCGGGGCCATGATCGCCTTGAGCCAGTTTTCAACATCACGATTGGCGATATCAAACACATACACCACGTTGTTGGCGATGGTTTCGAAGAACTTCTGCGTCAGCGTGGCTTTGTGGGTGGTCAGCATGGTGCCGAGCCCGGAGAAGTGGGCACGGTACACCTTTTCCAGCCGATGGATTTCCTTGTGGTACTTCAAGGTCGAGAACGGTGGCGGGGTCACCTTGGCCAAGCCGTGTTCCTGGCTGAATTTCTGATACATGCCGCCCATCATGGCCTGAATCTCGGTGACCTGCTCACCGGCACGGGTGATCCGCTCGTTGATGGAGCGGAACAGCTGATTCATGGCATTGGCCAGGCCAGACGACAGCATGCTGCTTTGCATGGCTTCCCGCACCTTGCGGATTTCCTTTTTCAGGCTGTCCTTGCCCAGGTGTCCAAACAGCACATTGGTCTGCTGCGAGAAGACACTGCGCAGGGCCTGGAACTGTGCCAGCCCTTTCTCGAAGCGGGCTTTCTCGGCCGCGATCTTGTCCAGCATCTGCAGGATGGTTTCGCGGTTCTTGCCTTTGAGTTCGCCCAGCTCACCCAGTTGCTCGTCAATGCCGGAGCGGCGCGCATGCAGAATATGGCGCACATCCAGCACCATGCTCTCGATCTCGCCCTGGGTGGTGTCACGCACGATGTCCTGCTTGGACGGGATCAGGCCATCAGCGATGGCACGTTCCAGCGCCTGCAGGCGGCTCTTGGCCAGCAACGGGGCGTCGTCGTTGATTTTGGCGACCAGGCCTTTCTGGGCGGAAATCGGGAACACCTGCTGAGTTTTCAAGCCCAGCAGTGCAGCTGAATCCTTGATCTGCTTGTTGATTTCGCCTTCGATTTCACTGTCGCTCTTCAGCGAATCCCACAGGCCGTCGATCTTGTTCAACACCACAATACGACCAGTATGGTGCGCCCCGCCGGACAGGTATTCCTTCCAGATGTCGAGGTCAGATTTGGTGACGCCGGTATCTGCACCTAGGATGAACACCACCGCATGGGCGGAGGGCAGCAAGGACAGCGTCAGCTCCGGTTCGGCACCGATGGCATTCAGCCCCGGCGTATCCAGAATCACCACCCCCTGCTCCAGCAGCGGATGCGGGAAATTGATGATGGCGTGGCGCCAGCACGGGATATCGGTGGTACCGTCAGCGTGTACCGTCAGCAGATTGTCCTCGTCCTCTTCGTTGAACAGGCCGAAGCGCTTGGCGACATCCAGCGGAACGCGCTTGGTTTCGCCCACGCGCTGGAAGGCCGACATCATGCTCTCTGGCGAGGCCAGGTCCAGCGGGATGGTGCGCCACTCGTCCGGGTAACGCTTGTACTCTGCGGTATTGGTATTGGTGCCACGGGTTTCGATGGGCAGCAGCTGAATGGCCACCGGGCGTGCCGGGTCATACATCAGCTCGGTCGGGCACATGGTGGTGCGACCTGCAGATGAAGGCAGGATACGCTGGCCATAGCCGGCAAAGAAGATGGCGTTGATCAGCTCGGATTTCCCGCGCGAGAACTCGGCCACAAAGGCGATATTCAGCTTGTCATCGCGCAAGCGGCCCAGCAGCTGGTCAATCCGCAAGGCCATTTGGGCGTCATGCAACTCCTGGCCCATCAACCAGCGTTGAAATTGCAGAATGGACTTGGCAATCTGTTCTCGCCATTCACTATAAGCGTGAATATCGGCAATCAGGGCGTCCTGGGTCACGGTCACTCTCCGCGCGTGTAAGGCTTTTTGACAATTGTTGATGTTTGCATAGCCGACCATCGGCTGTAAACACCAGTCATCCCCCATTGTGCGCCGTTTGACGCATGGATTGACACTGTGCGCAGAAAAAACTGCTGCGCTGACCCAGCAGTAACTTGCTGATGGGCGTGCCGCACTGCCGGCACGGTTCGCCGGCCCGATCATATACATTCAGCGTGAGCTGAAAGTAGCCGGTGTCGCCACGGGCGTTCACATAGTCGCGCAAGGTACTGCCGCCAGAGGCCAGTGCGGCGGTCAGTACCTGCTGAACGGCCTGCACCAGCCGCTGCAGCGCGACAAGGCTCAGCTCCTGCGCCGGGGTTTGTGGATGAATCCCCGCCAGGAACAGTGCTTCTGAAGCATAGATATTGCCGACGCCAACCACCACATGATTATCCATCAACGCCAGCTTGATGGCGCTGCTGCGCTTGTGTAGCGCCTGCAGCAGATAGTCCGCGTGAAACGCTTCGGATAAGGGTTCCGGCCCCAGATCGCGGATCAAGGGGTGCTGCTGCCAGTCGTCCGGTATCCACAGCAGGCAGCCAAAGCGCCGTGGATCATGGTAGCGCAGGGTGACGCCGCCGCCATCCGCCCCACCGTCCAGCTCCAGGTCCAGATGATCGTGCTTGCGTACCGGCTGCGGTTCGGTCAGCACCCGAAATGAGCCTGACATGCCCAAATGACCGAGTAGCCAGCCCTGCCCCGCGTCAAACAGCAGGTATTTGGCGCGACGCTGAATGCCACGCAAGGTCAGCCCTGGCAACAGGCTGGGCAAATGGTCAGGTACCGGCCAGCGCAGGCGATGTTCGCGGATGATGACCTTGCTGAATTGCCGCCCTGTCAGCAAAGGCTCAATGCCGCGGCGGGTGGTTTCGACTTCCGGTAGTTCAGGCATGTAGGGATTCCAGGTTTTGCAAAGGGTGGGCTGGCGCAGCAGCCCCTTCCTCGCCTAATATGCGATATCACTGGGCACATCAGCAAGCGCTGAACCATTGCAGCACCATGTTGCCCAAGCTGCCAGTACAGGCCGGAGACATCCCGGTCCCAACCCAACCCGGAAGACACAATGGCCATTGCCATGAAACGTTTGCTGCTGAGCCTTTCCCTGGCCACGATCGGCTTGCAGCCGGTGGCGGCAGAAGAGGCGGCGGAGCCGCAGGGCCTGACCCCGCAAATCCTCTATCGCTTCTTGCTGGGGGAGATTGCGCAACAGCGTGGCCAGGGCGGCGCAGCGGTCGAACTGTTTGACCTGCTGACCGAGGAAAGTGCTGACCCGGTGCTGGGGCGGCGGGCCGCACAGCTGGCCATTGCCAACAATCGCTTCGGCGATGCCCTGCGGCTGACCGCGCGCTGGTACAACAACAGCAAGTCGCCCGAGGCGGCGGAATGGCTGGTGGCCTTGGCCCTGCGTAGCCCTGATCCGGAGCGTTCCCGTATTCCGCTGCAACAGGTGTTGACGGATGCAGGCAGCCGGCGTGAAGCCTTGTGGCGATATTACGCAGAGCAATTGCCGGAAGCGGGCAGCCCGACGGCGATTTACCCCTTGACCCGTGACCTGACCGAACCCTACAAGACCGAGGCGGGTGCCTGGTGGGTGCGTGCCAACGCGGCGGCCCAGGTCAATCGGAAGGACGAGGCGCTGGATGCGCTGGAGCAGGCGCTGCGATTGAACGACAACTTTGAAGATGCCGCAGTGTTGCGTGCGCAGCTGCGTGCCCGTAATGGGTTGGCGGAAGCCAGCAAGCAATTGCAGGCTTACGTCAGCAGCCATCCCAAAGCCATGCGGGCGCGTCTCATGCTCGCCCTCTCTCTGGCCGATCTAAAGCGGGGGCAGGAGGCGCTTGTGATGCTGCAGGCGCTGCGCAAGGAGGCCCCGGAAAGTGCTGAGGTGGCCTACCAGCTGGGTCGACAGCTGGCCGGCATGGGGCAGGGCAAGGCGGCGGAAGGGGCCTTGCAAGACGCGATTCGCCTGCGTTATCGGGATACAGACACGGCATACCTGCTGCTGGGGCGACTGGCAGCAGAACGAGACGATGTCGATGCAGCCTTGCGGGCCTGGGACGAGGTGGAAGGCGGCGCGTTCCTGAACGCACAACGCCAGGCTGCTGAACTGCTGGCGCGTAAAGGTCGACTGGCCGAGGCGCGCTCCCGCGTCAGCGAAGCCATCGCCCAGCAGCCTGCTGCGCGTCGTGAGTTTTTGCGCATTGATGCCCGTGTACTGAGCCTAGCGGGGCAACAACAGCAAGCCTATGACGTGTTGAGTGAAGCCTTGCAGGGATCAGCGGATGAGAGTGAAACCGATCTGCTGTACGACCGGGCCTTGGTCGCCGAGAAGATGAATCGCCTGGATTGGCTGGAGCGGGACCTGCGTGCCATTCTGAAAACCCAGCCTGAAAACTCTACCGCCCTCAATGCCTTGGGCTACACGCTGGCTGACCGCACCGATCGCCATACCGAGGCGCTGACGTTGATCAGCAAGGCGCTGGAGAAGGAGCCGGACAATCCGGCCATCTTGGACAGCATGGGCTGGGTGAAATTCAAGCTGGGGCAGCTGGCCGAGGCGACGGATTACCTGCGCACGGCCTACAGCAAGCTGCAGGAGCCGGATGTTGCCGCCCATTTGGGCGAAGTGCTGTGGCTGACCGGCAAGCAAGCGGAGGCGCGTGCGCTGTTGCAGGATGCCTTGAAGAAGCATCCGGACGAGGCGGTACTGCTGGATGTGATGAAGCGTTTGCAGGTGAAGTGAGCGGATGATGCGTTGGCTGGCAGGGTTAAGCCTGATGCTGGGTATCGGGCTGGCGGGGTGCAGTAGCGTGGACAGCAGCGGTCCACCTGACCTGGGGCAAGCACAGTTTACCCTGCAAGGACGTCTGGGGGTGCGTTGGCAAGGCGACAGCCAGCAGGCTCAGCTGAACTGGCAACACGGCAGCGGCGGGGACTGGATGACACTGGAGGGGCCGCTGGGGCAAACTGTGGCCTCCCTGTCACGCACCGCCAGCCAGGTTGAACTGCAAACCACCGAGGGCCGCTACGTGGCGTCCGATCCGGAAAGTCTGACCGAGAAAGTGCTGGGCTGGCGCCTGCCGCTGCAAGGCTTGAGCTACTGGGTGCAGGGCAAACTGGACCCGATGCAGGCCGGCGAGCCAGAGCGTGACGAGCAGGGGCGGTTGCAACAGCTGCAACAGCAGGACTGGCTGATCCGGGTCAGCAGTTATTTTCCGGATCACCCGACCGCCGGGGCGCTGCCACGCAAACTGAGCCTGCAGCGAGACGGACTGGAACTGCGTCTGGTGGTCGATCAATGGACCTTGCCGGATGGCACGACCCTGACACCATGATGAACGACTGGCAAGATTTCCCGGCACCGGCCAAGCTCAACTTGTTCCTGCATGTAACAGGTCGCCGACCAGATGGCTACCACCTGCTGCAGACGGCGTTTACCTTCATCGATCTGTGCGACACCATATCAATCCGGGTGAGGGCCGACGGCCAGATCCGGCGGGTGAGTGAGCTGGCGGAGGTGCCGCCCGAGGCCGATCTGGTGGTGCGGGCGGCCCGCCTGCTGCAACAGGCCACCGGGTGTCCGCTGGGCGCGGACCTCCGCGTGGACAAACAGATTCCGATGGGCGGTGGACTGGGTGGCGGCAGCTCGGATGCAGCGACCGTGCTGCTGGCGTTGAACCACCTGTGGCAATGCGGGCTGGACCGACCGGTGTTGCAGGCGCTGGGTTTGCAGCTGGGGGCGGACGTGCCGGTGTTTGTGTTCGGGCACAGTGCCTTTGCCGAGGGCGTGGGAGAGGTGCTGCAGGCGATTGAGGTTCCCGAGGACTGGTATGTGCTGCTGCGCCCACCTGTTCAGGTGCCTACCGCTGAAATATTTTCGGCCCCAGACTTGACACGTAACACCAAACCCATCAAAATGCCGGTCTTTCGAGATGACGCCACACGGCGCGGTCTGAGTAATGACCTGCAACGTGTAGCCTGTCGGCTGTATCCGCAGGTGGCGACGGCGCTGGATTTTCTGCAGCAGTACGCAGAAGCCATGATGACCGGCTCGGGAGCGTGTGTGTTTGCCCGGTTTGGCAGCAAGGAAGCTGCTGAAGCAGTCCGGAAAAAAACGCCGCAAGGATTGCAAGCTTGGGTAGTGCGTGGCTATAATGTGCACCCGCTACGCAAGCTGAACTGAGTAGTGCAAAGTAAGGCAATTGGGGAGTCGCCAAGTTGGTTAAGGCACCGGATTTTGATTCCGGCATGCGTAGGTTCGAATCCTACCTCCTCAGCCACGAATTTAGAGCTAGAATGAAAGCGTGCACCCTGAAGGTGCACGCTTTTTGTTTGTCCGGGTAGCCCCCACAGCTGCGATCGGCGGAGCGATGAAGATGGCCTACAACAATCTCATGGTGTTTACGGGCAATGCCAATCCGGCATTGGCGGAAGAAGTCGTTCACCATCTCGATATCCCGATGGGGCACGCCACGGTAGGTCGGTTTTCCGACGGTGAGGTGACCGTTGAATTGCTGGAGAATGTGCGCGGGCGTGATGTGTTCGTGCTGCAATCCACCTGCGAGCCCACCAACGACAACCTGATGGAAGTGCTGCTGATGGTAGACGCGCTCAAGCGCGCATCTGCCGGCCGCATTACCGCTGCCATCCCATATTTTGGCTACGCCCGGCAGGATCGCCGCCCGCGCTCGGTGCGCGTGCCGATTTCGGCCAAGGTGGTCGCCAACATGCTGATTTCGGCAGGGGTGGACCGGGTGCTGACCGTTGACCTGCATGCCGATCAGATCCAGGGCTTCTTTGACATCCCGGTGGACAATATCTACGCCACCCCGGTGCTGCTGGAAGACCTGCTGCAAAAGAACTATCCGAACCTGATGGTGGTGTCGCCGGATGTGGGTGGTGTGTTGCGTGCCCGTGCCATGGCCAAGCTGCTGAATTCGGACCTGGCCATCATTGACAAGCGTCGCCCCAAGGCCAATGTGGCCGAGGTGATGAACATCATCGGTGATGTGGAAGGCCGTACCTGCGTGATCATGGATGACATGGTCGATACCGCCAACACCCTGTGCAAGGCAGCGGAAGCGCTGAAGCAGCAAGGTGCGGACAAGGTGCTGGCATACGCTACCCATCCGGTGCTGTCCGGCCCGGCGGTGGAGCGGATTGCGCAGAGCGCCCTGGATGAACTGGTGGTGACCAATACCATCCCGCTGTCCCCGCAAGCGCTGGCCTGTGGCAAGATTCGCACTTTGTCGATTGCCAAGCTGATGGCCAAGACCATCAAGCGGATCAGCAACGAAGATTCCGTCAGTTCGCTGTTTGCTGAATAAGCATTAGCGGACGGATAGCGGGGGCCTAGGCCCCCACCCGTCACCCGTCTGGTCGCGGAGGGGTGGCGGTTTTTGTTTTTAACCAGAAAGGTTGATCATGAAAATCGAAGTTATTGCACAAAGCCGTGCGAAGCAAGGTTCGGGTGCGAGCCGCCGCCTGCGTCACGCTGGCAAGGTGCCGGGTATCGTTTATGGTGGCAATGTGGCCCCGTTGGTGATCGAGCTGGATCACAACAACCTGTTCCACGCCATGCGTAACGAAGCATTCCACTCCTCCATCCTGGATCTGGTGGTGGATGGCAAGGCAGAGAAAGTGCTGCTGCGCGCAACCCAATGGCACGCATACAAGCAACAAATCCAGCACGTGGACTTCCAGCGTGTGGCCGCTGACCAGAAGCTGCACATGAAGGTGCCGCTGCACTTCGTTAATGGCGAAATTGCCCCGGGCGTGAAGCTGGGCGGCGGTATCGTCAACCACATCCTGACCGAAGTGGAAGTGTCCTGCCTGCCGGGCGATCTGCCGGAATTCATCGAAGTGGACCTGTCCAAGCTGGCCGCAGGCGCTGCAGTGCACCTGTCCGAGCTGAAGCTGCCGAAGGGCGTGGAGCTGGTGTCGCTGGGCCGTGGTGAAGACCTGGCTGTGGCCGCCATTGCCGCTGTACGCGGCGGCGGTAGCGCCGAGTAATACCGGCTGACGGTATCCCCGTCGCCTCACCCGCCCCTCGGCATGGCTGACGGGCGGGTTTTTCTTTTGCAGAGGGTCTAAATGACAATCCGCTTGATGGTGGGGCTGGGTAACCCCGGCGCTGAGTATGAGGCCACCCGGCACAATGCCGGTTTCTGGTGGGTGGAGCGGGTCGCGCGGCAATGGGGGGTCAATCTGCGGCTGGAAGGCAAGTTCCATGGCTATGCCGGGCGTGCCTCGGGCCAGCCGGAGTGCTGGCTGTTGCTGCCGCAAACCTTCATGAACCGTAGCGGTCAGTCGGTGGCGGCACTGGTACGCTTCTACAAGATCGAGCCTGCCGAGATCCTGGTGATCCATGATGAGCTGGATCTGCCGCCCGGCGGTGTCAAACTCAAGCGAGGGGGCGGCCACGGTGGACATAACGGTTTACGGGACATCATCGCTCATCTGGGTACGCCCGATTTCTGGCGCTTGCGCTTGGGCATTGGTCACCCCGGCGAACGGGCAGAGGTGGTGAACTTTGTACTGAAAGCACCTACCCTGAACGAACAGATCGAGATTGACCGTAGCATCGACCAGAGCCTGCAGCGGCTGGATGAGCTCAGGGCGGGCAAGATGGAAGCGGCGATGCTGGCGCTGCACACCAAGCCGCGCTGATGTCCGGGGCGGGCCGCTGCCTAGCAGCGGCTGCCGGACCAGCCGGGTATGCTGGCCGGGTCGACATGGTCCAGCTGGCTGGGCTCCAGAAACTGCTCCGCGTAGCGCAGGTACACCCGCTCACGCATAAAGACATCGAACAAATCATTGTCGATATGTTGGTCCCGTGCCATGCGGCCCAGAATGGTCAGCGACTCGGACAAGGGCTTGCCGGGTTTATAGGGACGATCCCGCGCGGTGAGCGCCTCAAAAATATCGGCAATGCCCATGATGCGAGCCTGAACACTCATCTGCTCACGGGTCAGTCCGCGCGGGTAGCCGCGCCCATCCATCCGCTCATGGTGACCGCCCGCATATTCTGGTACCCGCGCCAGATGCGCCGGCCACGGCAGGGCTTCCAGCAGTCGGATGGTCATCACGATGTGGTGGTTGATGATGTTGCGCTCAGTCTCATTTAACGTGCCGCGGCGTACGGACAGGTTCGTGAGTTCGTCCGTGCTGAGGAAGGTCTGTTCCTTGCCATCATGGTCACGCCACGGCATGGCTGCAATGGTCTCGACCGCATGCAGATGGGCCTCATCCATGTATTCGCCGCCGATATTGGTAGCACGCAGTAGCTCCCGGTCGTTTTCCAGCTGGTGAATGCGCGCAGTGTAAGCGGCTTCGTCCATCTCCCCTTTCAGAAGGGCGATCTCCGCATCACGGAATAGAATCTCAAAGCGGGTATCGACCAGGGTGATGCGGTCGAATATGGTCTCCAGCTTGGTGGCTTTGTCCACCACATGCACTGGGGTGGTGATTTTGCCACAGTCGTGCAACAGCCCGGCAATCTTCAGCTCGTAGCGATCCTGCTCGCTCATGTGGAAGTCGGCCAGCGGGCCACTTTTGACCTGGTGGGCCGCGTCGGCCAACATCATGGTCAACAGGGGGACCCGCTCACAATGTCCCCCAGTGTAGGGTGACTTTTCGTCAATGGCGGCGTTGATCAGGTTGATCAAGGCTTCAAACAGTTGCTCCAGCTGCTGGATCAGTAACCGGTTATTCAGTGCAATAGCCGCTTGTGACGCCAGGGATTCCACCAGCTGCTGGTCCTCGGCCGTAAAACTGCGAATCTGGCCGGCTCCATCTTGCGCATTGATCAATTGCAGCACACCGATGATGCTGCCATCGTGGCTTTTCATCGGTACGGTGAGGAAGGACTGCGAGCGGTAACCGGTGCGGGCATCAAAGGCACGGGTACCGGAGAAATCAAAGCCTTCGGCACTGTAGGCATCGGCAATGTTGACGGTCTGCCCGCTCAGGGCTGCGTGGGCGACCACCATATGCTGATTGGGGCGACCATCGGCCAGCTGCAAGGGAATCGGTGGGAAGGGGATGGCGGTGCCGGTAGTTCCCCCCATGGCAAAGCCGAGGCTATCGTTGCGCAGCGCTTCGAACTGCAGCGCTCCATCCACCATGCGGTACAGGGTACCGCCGTCTGCGTTGGCAAAATCTTTGGCGGCCAGCAGGATGGCCTCCAGCAGGCGTGGTAAATCCGTTTCGGCGGACAAGGCACGGCCAATGGCGTTCAGCTTGTCCAGCCGGGCCAGGATGTCGAGGACGGACGTCACCGTTGCGCCCCAGACGAATGCGGATTCATTTGATGCAGACTGCCCGTACTTGCAGCATGTCAGTATCTCCTTGTAGCACTTTCTCGATACCGTCCTGTTTCAGCGTGCGCATGCCTTCATTCAGGGCAATGGCCAGCAATTCGGCCACCCGGGCGTGTTCCTGAATGGCTTTCTTGCTGGCATCGCTGCCTACCAGCAGCTCGTGCAAGCCCAGCCGCCCCTTGTAGCCGCTGTCCAGGCAGTGGTCACAGCCCTTGGCGCGATACAGGGTGAACTCACCCTTGGCATTGGCAAAGCGCTTGACCCAATCCCGGTAAATACCCTCAAAGGCGGCCTTCGGATCACGCTGCCACTGCACGGTGGCTTTCAATTCCTCGCAGTACTCATTGAGCAGGCGGGAAATCTCTTCCTTGCCGGGGGTGTAGGCTTCCTTGCACTTAGAGCATAGACGCTTGGCCAGCCGTTGCGCCAGAATACCGAGCAGGGCATCGGCAAAATTGAAGGGGTCCATGCCCATGTCGAGCAGACGGATGATGGATTCCGGTGCGCTGTTGGTATGCAGGGTGGACAGCACCAGATGACCAGTGAGTGACGCTTCAATGCCGATGGCGGTGGTGTCGCGGTCGCGCATTTCGCCCACCATGATCACGTCCGGGTCGGCGCGGAGGAAGGATTTCATCGCCGAGGCAAAGTTCAGCCCGGCCTTGGGGTTCATCTGCACCTGTCGCAGGCCCTTCTGCGTGATTTCCACCGGATCTTCTGCGGTCCAGATTTTGGTTTCCGAGGTATTGAGAAACTTCAGTACCGAGTGCAGGGTGGTGGTCTTGCCCGAGCCGGTGGGGCCGCAGACAAAGAACAGGCCATAAGGCTTGCTGACCACGCTTTCCAGCTGGCTGCGGTTGTAGGGCGAGAGGCCCAGCTTGTCGAGCGGAATCGGCTCCCCGGCGGCCAGAATCCGCATCACCACATCTTCCAGCCCACCCGCTGTCGGCACGGTGGCGACCCGCAATTCGATATCCAATGGGCCATATTTCTTGAACTTGATCTTGCCATCCTGTGGCTTGCGCTTCTCGGAGATGTCGAGGTCGCACATGATCTTGATGCGGGTGACCAGCGGATCACGGTAGCTGGAGGGGACTTCAATATACGGTACCAAGGTGCCGTCACGGCGGAAGCGGACTTCGGTCTTGTTCTTGCCGGGGTAGGGCTCGATGTGAATGTCACTGGCACCTTGCTGGTAGGCGTCCATGATGATCTTGTTCACCAGCTTGACCAGCTCGTTGTCCTGCGCGGCGCTCAGCTCCTCGGCGGTCGGGCCGCTGTCGTGGACCGGCTCGTCTTCCATATCCGACAGGATGTCACTGATCGAGCCGCTGCCACTGCCGTAAAAAGCCTGTACCGTCTGGTTGAATTCGAGGTGGGTGGTGACGGCATACTGCAGCTTGTACTGGCTGAACAGCTCTTGCGCCAGCCGGCCCGCTTTAACCTGCTCCGGGTCCATGGTCAGGATCAGCAGGCCTTCCTTCGTGTCCTCCAGCGGCAGCCATCCCTTTTCTTCGATGAACTCCTGCTTCAGGTTGCGCAACAGCTCAATGGGCTTGAGCCGGTCTGCCTTGAAGCCGACATAAGGCACTTGATAGAAGCGGGACAGTGCTTGCCCCAAGGCCTCCACCTTGACCTGAAACTCGCTCAGCAACACGGTTTCCAGATCAGTATTCTTGCGGCGGGCCGAACGCCCTGCCAGCTCCAGCTCCGGCGCAGACAAAATGCCATCGACCACCAAGTGGTCGTAGCGTGAGCGTGGAATGAACGGTGCGCCAGACTGGCGCTGCCGCAAGGCGATGGCCAGTGTCTTGCACAGCTCGATGGCCCCTTCCAGTACCAGAAGCGAGAAGGGCTGGTCATCGCGCTGATTGATCAGTTGCAGCACACCAATCAGGTTGTTGTCACGCTCATCCAGAATCGGGCAGACCAGTACTTGCTTGGTTCGATAGCCGGTGCGCTTGTCCACTTCGGCCAGGAAACGCAGCTCGGCACTGTAGCGAGCCAGCTCTTCCTGGTTGTAGACATCGGCAATGTTGAGCCTTTGCTTGTGCAGGGCACAGTAGCCCGCCACGCTTTGCTCGGTAATCGGCAAGCGGATGTCGCGGAAGGAGTTCAGCCCGGTCTTGACCTTGGACACGATGGAGGATTTGTCTTCGCTGATCACATAAATGGTCAGCCGGTCGGCCTCAAACTGACTGCAAATCTCACCGGACAGCTCCAGCATCAGCTCGTCGATATTCTGCGTGGCGTGGATGCGGTTGATGACATTTTGCAGATTGCGATGGAAGGTCAGGCGGTCGCGCACGTCGACCATCTGGGTCAAACCTTCGGTGCTGTTTGGATTCATGATTGGGTGGGTTCCGGTAGGGCGGACAAGGCTTGCAGACCACCGCGCAGCGCGCTGACCTGATAGCCATTCTGTGCCAGCAAGAAGGCTGCTGCCGCAGCACGGCGGCCGCTATCGCAATAGCACAGGTAGCGGCGTTCACGGGACAGCACATCGACCGCGTTGCGAATCTCGTTGAGCGGTATATTGAAGGCGCCGTCCAGCCGGTTGTGCTGATACTCGGAGGGGAAGCGCACGTCCAGCCAGGTGGCGCCTTGTTGCGCGGCCTGTTGCGCGGTAGTGGCATCCACCTCATTCAGCAGTGGCTGTTTGAGCAAGGTGCTGAAATCCTGCTTGGACAAGCGGTGCAGAATGCTGTGACGCGTCAGGGTGACCGTGGCGTTGCGCGGGTTATCCGACACCAGCGCCTCCTCGCCAAAGGCCGCACCAGGCCCCACTTCGGCCAGCTTCTGCTGGGTGCCACCCACCTGGCGGGTGATGGTGGCGGCACCCTGCTCCAGCAAGTAGTAATAATCCCCGGCATCGCCTTCCCGAATCAGCACGGTACCCGCTGCACACTCAATCCGCTGCAGGTGTGCCAGCAGGCTGCGGTACTGCGCGGGCTTCAGGGCCGCCAGCGCGCCAAAACGCAGGCTGTCGGCGCTGACCATGTGGTGCGGGTCCGATTGTAATGCTTCGTCCTGGGTGAGCTGGTCCCAGGTCAGCAGGATGTCGAGCAAGTCACTGTCGATACGCAGCAGCGCAACCTCGTCAATGGCGGTGGCGCGCAGAATGGGAGCCTTGAGCGGCAGGGTCGGGATCGCACCATCCTCAGCCGGGCTGAACACTTGGGTATGACCATCCCCGAAGCTGATCGACAGTCGTCCACCCAGCAGCCAGACCGTTTTCTGGCGGGTATCATCCATGCGGAAGGGGTCATGCCCGGGCGGGATGCGTTCGACAAAGCAGAAACCGCGCAGCTCTTCCAGACGTTCCGGCGACAGCGAGGCCACCGGGTGCAGGCGCTGCAGCAAGGCAGTAGTAGGCGTACTCATGGCAAGGGTCCGTTACAGGCTGAACACATGGCCGGCCTGCAGCATGCGCGGCTGCCAGCGAGCTGCCAGCGCATGAATTTCCTGCATGGTCAGTTCCAGCTCGCCTGGCTTCAAATGGGTGATGTAGAGCTCGACCGGAAGTTGCAGGCAGGCCAGTTGTTCAGCCAGCGTATCCGGACTCAGGTGTTTCGACAAGCGGGCCAACTCCGCCTCGCGCACACAAAATGCGGTTTCCATGATCAGGTATCTGAGGTCGGGCAAGGCATTGACCGCGCGCCAGAACGCCTCCCCACCCACCGTGTCACCGCTGAAGACCCAGCTGCCTTTGCTACAGCGGAGGGCGTAGGCGACAGCCGGCACCGTATGCTCGGCGGGCAAGACTTGCAACCGGGCATGCCGTCCTAAGGCGATGGTCTGCCCCAGCTGGATCGGGGTGAAGCGAAGGAATGGGTGTTGCGGGTCGGGTATCTGGCTGAAATCCGGCCACACCTGCCAGTTAAAGATGTGCTGCTGCAGGATGGCAATGGTTTCGGATGTCGCCAGCACTTCCAGCGGCTGGTTGCGCATGGCGCCGACCGAATCCAGCATCAGTGGCAGCATGGCGATATGGTCAAGGTGGCTGTGGGTGAGGAAGACCCGGTCTACCAGGGCCAGCTCTGCCAGGCTGAGGTCGGCCACGCCGGTCCCGGCGTCGATCAGCACATGCTGGTCTACCAGAAAGGAAGTGGTGCGTAGCGGGCCACCAATGCCGCCGCTGCAACCGAGGACACGGATTTCCGTCATTTGCTGTCCATCTGGCTGACCCCGTCCCAGTCGGGTGCGGGGGGCTGTTTGCGGTAATGTGCAATACGCTGCAGAAACAGGGCATACAGGGTACTGTTGGGTTCTGCTTGCTGCAGGCTCAGCAATTGCAGCTCGGCCATGTCCCAGTTCTGTTCACGGTAGTGCCGCAGCGCCTGCTGGAAGAGCTGCACCGCACGGGTTTGCTCCGCACTGGCTTCGCTGGCCAGGCATACCGGCTGGTAAATGGTAACCGGCTCGTCCTTGCCTTTGACCCGCACATGATCCAGCTCGCGGTAGAGGAATTCCTTGCGGGTTGCATTGCGGGTCAGTTCACCGACAATGATGTCCACTCCATACAGGCGGGTCAGGCTTTCCAGCCGGGCAGCCGTGTTGACCGCATCCCCCATCACGGTATACGCCTTGCGGTACTGTGATCCCATGTCGCCCACCGTCATGCGGCCGGAATTGATGCCGATGCCGATGACCAATTCGGGCAGGCCGCGCTCAGCAAAGCGCGGTGCCAGCTGTCGCATCACCTTCTGCATGTCCAGTGCTGACAAGATGGCGCTGCGGGCATGGTCCGGGTCGGCCACCGGGGCCCCCCAGAAAGCCATGATACAGTCACCCATATACTTGTCGATGGTGCCCAGGTGCTGCTGGCGGATTACGGTAGACAGCTCGGTCAGGAATTCGTTGATCAGGCTGGTGAGCTGCTGCGGATCCAGCTGTTCCGCAATGCTGGTAAAGCCCTGCACATCGGAGAACAGCACGGTCAGCTCGCGGCTGTCGCCTTCCATGGTGTACTTTTCCGGATCGGCACTCATCTTTTCCACCAGCTCGGGCGGCACATACTGACCGAAAACACCGGCCAGCTGGCGCTTGCTGCGGGATTCAAAGAAGTAACCGTAGGTCATGTGGATGATGAAGAAGGCCGCGATCAGGGCCAGACTGGCGGCCAGCGGCATGTCCACATATTCCTGTCGCCACAACCACAGATTGCCACCCAGCACCAGCAATACCGCCAACAGGCAGGTCAGCGCTGCCTTCAGCGGCTTGGCCCGGATCAGGATCAACAGCAGCACAATGCCGAGTATCAACAACAACAAGACTTCTGCACCCAGCAGATAAGTGGGATGAGCTGGGAAGCGATTGTCGAGCATGCCTGCCAGTAAGTTGGCGTGGACTTCCACACCGGGGTAGACGGCGCTGAACGGGGTGGAGCGCAAGTCCATCAGGCCCGGCGCGGTGGTGCCGACCAGCACGATGCGCCCTTGCAGCGCGGATAGCGGTACGCGCTTGGCCAGCACATCGCTGATCGACAGGTAAGCAAAGCTGCCGGCGGGTCCCCGATAGGGCACACGGGCTGCCAGTTCGGTATCAATCGGGATGCGGGCATCACCCACCCGCAGGTAATCAATGGCCGCATAGTTGTCACTACCCACCCCGGCGGGCTTTTCCAGCAGCACCGGGGGTTGACCGTTGAGGCTGCGATACATGGCCAGAGACAGCGGCTCGTAATAGTGCCCATTGAAGCCAGACAACATGGCCACCCGGCGGGTGACGCCATCCAGGTCCGGTATCGGGTTGAAATGCCCGGCACTGCGTGCCGCCTTCTGCAGGATGGGCAGATTGGCACCAAAGCCGATGGCCTGCTGGGCGCCTTGCAGGTTGGAGGGGGGCAGTTGCCCGGCATCCATCACCGGCGGCGGCAGCTGGCCACTTTGCTGTTCGCTGTCGCCGCTCAGGTAATAGCCCAGCACGGTAGGGCGACCGGACAGGCTGCGGGCAAAGCGGGCATCATAGTCCAGTGTCGGGGTCAGCTGCTGCAGGGCGGCCTGATAGTCCGGATTGTTGGCCAGCGTACCTTTCGCCAGCTGTTGCAGCGCAGGTAAACCCGAGCTGTGGTCGGGCTCGGCAAACACCACGTCAAAGCCCGCCAGTTTGATGTGATAGTGCTGGAACAGCACATCCATCAGCTCGGCCAGCCGATGGCGAGACCACGGCCAGCGCCCGACCTCGGCCAGGCTCTTCTCGTCAATGTCGAGAATGACGATGCGCGGATCGACCTTGTCCTGCCGTGTCAGGTTGAGACGCATGTCGTAGAGCTGATACTCCAGCCGGGTCAAGGGCTCGCTGTGCCAGATGCCGACCACATGCAACAGCAGCGCCACCTGCACCAGAATACTGAGCAGCAAGGGCCAGCGGTAGCGTTTCAGCGCTTCCAGCATGGTGGGCGTCAGGGCTGCTGGAAGCGCATTTGTACGCCAGCCAGTTCGATCACGTCACCCGGCTGCAGCGGATGCGGCTGGCTGCCGATGGCAGCACCGTTCACCTGCGGGAAGCTTGCGCCCTCGACGTGGGTCAGGAAGAACCCCTGCGGGCGTCGGCTGATCACGGCCACCTGTACACCGGGCTTGCCCAACGTGACCAGGTTCTTGTTCAGCTCCAGCTCGCGTCCGGCGTTGCTGCCATTGAGGACGCTGATCCGGCCGCTCGGCAAAGCCGGTGCGGGTGCCGGGGCCGCTTGTGGTGGCGGCGGCGGGGGCAGATCGGCAGGCTTGATGCCCGGCCGCAACACCATGGTGCGATCAAAGCTGCCGCTGTCGACAGGCGCAGCCGCGCCTTCGGCGACATAGCGCAGACGGAATTTGCCGATCTCGATCTCATCGTTGTGCTTGAGAAAGTGCTTCTCGATCGGGCTGCCGTTGACCAAGGTACCGTTGGTACTTTTCAGGTCTTCCACATAGTACTCACCCTGGATGCTGTGCAAGGCCGCGTGCTCACCACTGACCGCCAGATTCTCGATCTGGATGTCGTTATGCGGCTTGCGGCCTATGGTCATCCGGCTGCCGCTCAGCGTGAATTCCCGTAGCTCGGCACCGTCCAGGCTCATGATCAGTTTGGGCATGGTGAAGTCCTTCTATCTTTTATCGTATGTCCAGTGCGCCCCTCAGCGCGTTCACAGCCAGGGCAGCAGCCAGCTGAAGCGGCTGCGGCGTGTCTTGAAGGAGCCTTTGACCTGGGCCAGAATGACCGAGACGTTATCCTTGCCGCCGGCATCATTGGCCATTTGTACCAGCTGTTGCGAGGCCAGCGGCAGGTTGCTGCCCAGCATCTGCATGGCTTCGGAAATCTCGTCGTCGGTCAGCATGTCATTGAGCCCGTCCGAGCACAGCAGATACAGATCGCCTTCCTCCACCTCATAATCGTTGATGTCCGCCTCAACGGCATCATCAATGCCCAGCGCACGGGTCACCAGATTGCGGTAGTGCGCGTGACGCGCCTGCTCTTCGGTCAGCAAGCCACTGTCAATCTGCTCCTGCAGCAGCGAGTGGTCGCGGGTCAGAACCTCCAGCCGCTCGTCACGCAGGCGGTAGAGCCGGGAGTCACCAATATGCGCCACGCTCAAACGGTTGTCGTAAAACAGGGTGACCACCAGGGTGGTGCCCATGCCGGCACATTGCGGCTGATTCCGTGCGGTCTGGAAAATTTCCCGGTTGGCATTGGCAATGGCATCCAGCAGCAGGCGGTGTGCCTGCGGGCGGCCACTTTCCGGATCGCGCTTGTGTAGCTCGACGCCGGGCATGCGCAGTTTCAGCTCGGTGCTGATGCAGGCAATGGCCATGCCGCTGGCCACTTCTCCCGCGTTGTAGCCGCCCATGCCGTCGGCGAGGATGGCCATGCCCATGCTGTTGTCGATGGCGACAGCATCCTCATTGTGTTCACGCACCATGCCCGGGTCTGACAGGGCAACCATCTCGAGTGCAGCACGCAGATCGGTATTACGCATGGCCGCACTCCGCCAGGCATTGCTGCAGGGCGGCCGCGAGTTCGGCGCCGCTCTGGTAGCGACGCTCGACATCCTTCTGCAAGGCCTTGTTCAGGATGGTAA
The DNA here is from genome assembly GCF_012641365.1 of Leeia aquatica. Classification (NCBI taxonomy): domain Bacteria; kingdom Pseudomonadati; phylum Pseudomonadota; class Betaproteobacteria; order Neisseriales; family Leeiaceae; genus Leeia; species Leeia aquatica. Next base: position 1,674,535 of record NZ_JABAIM010000001.1, on the reverse strand, counting down.
GCACGCACAGGGGCAAGGCATTGTTGAACTGGGTAATGTCGCGCGGCGGATCATTGGCAATGCGGAACATCAGCTCGGCCATGGAGTCGCCATGGAAGGGCAAGTGCCCGCACAGCATCTGGTACAGGGTGACCCCCAGCGAGAACAGGTCCGACCGACCGTCGATCTTCTTGCCGGAGAGCTGTTCCGGTGACATGTAGCTGGGCGTGCCCAGCACCATGCCGGTTTTGGTACGGCTGGAGTCGGTGATGCGGGCGATGCCAAAGTCGGTCACCTTGACCGTGTGCTGGTCCGGCTCGTACATGATGTTGGCGGGCTTGATGTCGCGGTGTACCACACTCTGGCTGTGGGCATAGTTCAGCGCGTCCGCGACCTTGGCGATGATCTGCATCACGGTGGGCATCGGCAGCAGGTGATCCGGCTTGATCTGGTCGGCCAGGTCCTTGCCCTTGAGGAACTCCATGGCGATATAGGCCAGGTCGTGCTCTTCACCGGCGTCATAAATGGTGACGATGTTCGGGTGGTTCAGTCGCCCGGCCGTCTCGGCTTCGCGGAAGAAGCGGGCGCGGGCTTCATCCAGCTCCTCGGCTTCAAACTCCTGCGACAGGGCCATGGTCTTGATCGCCACTGTGCGGCCAATCTTCGGGTCCCGGCCGAAATACACCACCCCCATGGCGCCCTTGCCCAGCTCCTTCTCCACCTGGTAGCGGCCCAGCATCGGTTTTTCCGCACCAGCGGTGATCAGTGTCCCGGCGGCACCATGGCTGCCGGAGCCGCCAAGGATCACCGTCTCCGACATTTGCTGTGCGCGGGCCAACCGCTGTGGCAAATCCTTGTACTTGGCGTTGTAGCCGGACATGTACTGGAATACGGCGAGCGACTTGTTGAATTGCCGCTTGCGTTCAAAATCCAGTGCCAGGGTGTACAAGGTGTCCATCATGGTGTCGTCGATCGGGCACTTGCGGAATTTGTCGAAGGCCAGATCCAGCTGGCCCTGCCCCTGGAAGGCGAGGCCCAGCATGCGGTTGCTTTCTGCCGATTCGGCGTCGGCCTGTGCCTTGCCGCGCTCGGAGAACAGGAAACGGCGGGTGCTGATCAGCAGGTAACCGGGTACCAGCAGGCAGGCTGGAGCCATCAGCTTGACCCACTGCAGCTGGCTCTGCATCAAATAGAGTTCGCCACCGACCAGACCCGCCAGCAGCAGCAGGGTCAGGATCGCCCCCACCGCTGCACCCAGATGCGGCAGCACGGCCACCAGGAATACGGCAATCACCAGCAGTCCGGCCAAGGGCGCCCATTGCGCCCACTCCGGTTCACGTACCACATCCCCTTGCAGCAGGCTGGACACCGAGTGGGCCAGTGCCAGGACGGGCGGCATGGTGCCGGAAGGGGTGGACAGGGAGTCGCCCAGCCCCGCTGCGGTCGGGCCGATCAGGACGATTTTGCCACGATACTTTTCCGCCGGAATGATGCCGTTGTAGACATCAATGAAGGAATCGACCGGGAAGCTGGTATTGGCGTAGAACAGCGGGCGGAATCCCCCTTCGGTATCGCTCTGCAGGGTCTGGTTACCCAATTGCAGGCTATTGCCCAGCTCTACCTGGATTTGTCCGGCGGACAGGTTGAGCTGGCGGGTGGCTGCAATCAACGATAGCGAGGGGTAGATGGCTTCGCCATACTTCAAATACAACGCCTCCCGACGCACCAGGCCATCCGGGTCCGGCAGGTAGGTACTGTGGCCGATGCCGCTGGCAAAACGGCCATAGCTGTCGATAGGCCATACCATGCTGCGCAGTTGCAGTACCCCGGCACCCTTGCCGCGATCAATCACTTGGCCGATGCTTTGCCGCTGCGCCCATTCCGGTTGCGGCGGCGGGTTACCCAGTGACTCTCCGGGCAAGGCCAGCTCGGTGCCTGCAATCAGCACCGTATTTTTGGCTTTGGCCAGTGAGTCCGACATGGTCTTGTCGACATTCAGCGCTTTCTCGGCGTCACGCAGTACCTGTTGAATGGCTTTGAGGTCGGCCACGGCAGGCGCGGGCGGCGCAGGGGGCGCGTCACTGGCAGCTTGCTCTGGCATGCTGGCTGCCGCCCGGTTCTGGTTCTGCAGGGCCTTGGTGGTCAGCGCACTCAGTTTGTCAAAGTAGGCCATACCCGGGTCGATCTGCGGCTCCAGATAGTAGACGCTGTTGACCACGGTACGCGCTTGCGCCTCACCCAGTTTGTCGATGACCTTGGCGCCGATATCGCGTGGCCAGGGCCAGCGGCCAACGGTCTGGATACTTTTGTCGTCAATGGCAATGATGGCGATCTGGCTGCTGGGGGTACGCTCTACCCGTGCCATGCCGTAGTCGTAAGCTTTGCCATCCAGGACATCCACCATGGAGGTGTAGAACAGTAGTGGCAGTAACAAGAGGACCACCAGCAAGGCAAACACCCAATCCCGCTGCCAGAATGTGCGTTTGGACATGTACCGCCATCTCCCTGAGCCTTTAACATGCAAGGGGGAACACGGCCCCGCCGGGGGCCGTTGAACCGTCTGGCTTCATTCTATGTCATTTTGCGGTCAAAGGTGGCGTTTGCATTGTCTTGTCATGCCGGACGGCAGACGAACGCCGAAGAGTGGTGCCGCCGGTCAGCTGCAGGGCCACCCGGCGGTGGAGGGTCAGGGCTTGAGTCGGCTGTTGACTTCTTGCAGGTCGCTTTCGGTCAGTTGGCCGCTGGTGGCTTTCAGGCGCAGTGCTGTCAGCAGGTAGCTGTAGCGGGCTGCAGACAGGTCACGCTGGGTGGAATACCAGTTCTGCTGGGCATTGAGCACATCCAGGTTGGTTCGCACGCCGACTTCCTGCCCCAGACGGGTCGATTTCAGTGCGCTTTCCGAAGACACCAGGGCCTGCTCCAGTGCACGAATCTGCGCCGCACCGCTGGAGATGCCCAGATAGGCGCTGTTGGCATCCTGCACGGCTTTACGACGCGCCACCTCCAGCTCATCCCGGGCCTGTTCCTCTTTGGCCACCGCCTCACGCGATTTGGAGCTCAGCGCACCGCCAGCGTACAGCGGGATGTTCAGCTGCAAGGCGATGCTGCCGCTGGTGGTGTTGGTCGGAGAGCTGCCGCCGCCGGTACGGTTGTGCGCAGCGGTGGCCACCAGGTCCAGCGTAGGGTAGTGGGCCGCACGGGCCCTGTCGATTTCCCGGCTGGCCACCTCTTTCAGCAGCTGCTTGGCTGCCACATCCAGGCTGCCTTGCTCGGCTCTGGATTGCCATGCTTCGCTGCTTTGCGCCGGGGCGGATACCGGCAGTTTGCCGTCGAGCCGGGCCAGATGGCTGACAGGTTTACCGGTCAGCTGCGTCAAGGCCGCTTGTTTGACATTCAGGTCGTTACGAGCGGCGATTTCCGCCGCTACGATCTGGTCAAAGCGGGCCTGGGCTTCATGGGTATCGGTGATGGTGGCGGTACCCACTTCAAAGCTCTTTTTGGCCAGCGCCAGTTGCTGAGTCGTCGCTTCTTTCTGCGCCACGGTCAGCTGCACCCGGTCTTCGGCAGACAGAACATCAAAATAGGCCTGGGCCACCCGCAGGATCAGGTCCTGTTCTGCTGCCCGGCGCTGCACTTCCGCCAGCTCGACCTGCAGTTTGCCTTGCTCGACCTGTGCCAGCGATTGACCGTTGTAGATGGCCTGCTTGGCCTGGATCACAATGCCGTTGCTGTTGTAATGGCTATGAACGTCCCGGCCATTGCTGCGCAGCTCGGTATCGACCTCATTCCAGGTGGTATTGGCGCTGAGGTTGATTTGCGGCAGCAGCAGCGCCCTTGCCTGCGGGTAGCGCTCAATGGTGGCATCATGGCTGGCCAGGGCGGCGGCATAGCTGGGGTCACTCTGCAGTGCCTGACGATACAGCTCCATCAGGTCGGTGGCGTGGGCGCTCCCTCCCAGCAGGGTCAGCAGCAGCAGGTGGCGACGCAGTTTCATGGTCCATCCTTGTTTGGGTGCGTGATCAGAAGTATGCATGTATTTTCAGGCTTCCGGCTGGGGTTGGGGTTTGACCCGGAACCAGGCCGCGTACAGTGCCGGCAGGAACAGCAGGGTCAGAACCGTGGCCACCAGCAGCCCGCCCATGATGGCGAAGGCCATCGGTCCCCAGAAGATACTGCGGGACAGCGGGATCATGGCGAGAATGGCGGCCAGGGCGGTGAGCATGATCGGGCGGAAGCGCCGCACGGTGGCTTCGACAATGGCTTGCCAGGCGTGAGCCCCTTCGCGGATATCGTGCTCGATCTGGTCAATCAGGATCACCGAGTTGCGCATGATCATGCCGGCCAGTGCAATGATGCCGAGGTTGGCGACAAAGCCCATGGGCTGGTTGAACAGCAGCAAGGCGATGGCCACACCAATCAGGCCCAGCGGGGCGGTCAGCAGGACCATGAAGGTGCGCGCAAAGCTGTGCAGCTGCAGCATCAGCAAGGTCATGACCACAAACAACATCAGTGGCATCACCGCGGCAATAGATGCCTGTGATTCGCTAGAGCCCTCCTTGCTGCCACCCAGTTCGATGTGGTAGCCCGGTGGTTGCGCTTTCTCCAGCTTGCGCAACTCAGGCTCGATCTGATCGGACACGTCCGGTGCCTGCCAGCCTTCGGCAATATCCGCCCGCACGGTAATTACCGGGGTACGGTTGCGGTGCCACAACAGATTGTCTTCAAATGCCATCCGGACGGTGGCGATTTGCGACAGCGGTACCGTTTTGCCACTGGCCGTGCTGACCGGCAGATCACCCAGCGTTTGCAGCGAGGGCGTGTTTTGCGGGTCCAGCCGCGCCACCACGTCGATGGTCTGATCGCCATCGCGGTACTGGGTCATCGGTGCGCCCACCAGCATCAGGTTGAGGGTGCGCGACAGGCTCTGGGTGGAGACGCCCAGTGCGCGTGCCTTGTCCTGATCCACATCCAGCTTGAGGATGCGTGCCTGTTCCAGCGTGTCCTGGTTGACGTTACGGGTGTTCGGGTTGGCCCGCATGATGGTCGTTACCCGATCTGCCAGCTCACGAACCCGCTTCTGGTCGGGGCCCATCACCCGGAACTGCACCGGGTAGCCGACGGGCGGACCGTTTTCCAGCCGTACGGCACGACCGCGCACATTCGGGAAGTCGGTACTGAACCAGGTATTGAGCTGCTTGAGCAGCGCTTCCCGGTCGTCCAGACTCTTGGTCATGATCATCAGCTGGGCGTAGTTGGCGTTTTCCTGCTCCTGGTTCAGGGGCAGGTAGAAGCGCGGGCTGCCCTGACCGATATAGGTGGTCACGCTGTCCAGATGCGGGTTGCCTTGCAGCTTGCGCTCCAGCTTCTCGGCTTCAGCACGGGTGTTCGACCAGCTGCTGCCCTGCGGCAACCACAGGTCCACCAGCACTTCCACCCGGTTGGAAGTGGGGAAGAACTGCTTCTGCACAAACTTGAAGCTGAAAACCGAAGCGAGGAAGGCCAGCAGGGTCAACGCAATCACCAGCTTGCGATGGCGCAGGCACCAGTCTACCAGCGCACGGAAACGACGGTAGAACGGCTTCTGGTAAACGTCGATTTCTTCGCCATGATGCGCCAGCTCGGGCAGCAGTTTATAGCCAAGGTAAGGGGTAAACGTCACCGCCACGATCCACGACAGCACCAGGGCAATGGCCACCACCGCAAAGATGCTGAAGGTGTACTCCCCCGCTGCTGACTTGGCCAGCCCCACCGGCAGGAAACCGGCGACGGTGATCAAGGTGCCGGTCAGCATCGGGAAGGCGGTGGCGGTATAGGCGAAGGTGGCCGCACGTACACGGTCCCAGCCTTGCTCCAGTTTTAGCGCCATCATTTCCACGGCGATAATGGCATCGTCCACCAGCAGGCCGAGCGCGATGATCAGTGCACCGAGCGAAATGCGCTGCAGGTCGATATTGAACAGGTACATGGCAATGAAGGTCATCGCCAGTACCAGCGGGATGGACAGCGCCACCACCACCCCCACGCGCAGGCCCAGCGAGACAAAGCTGACCGCCAGCACAATGGCCACCGCTTCCAGCAATGAATGCATGAACTCGTTGACGGCGTTCTTCACCACTTTGGGCTGGTCAGACACCGGCTCGATATTCACGCCCAGCGGCAGTTCATGCTTCAGCTGCTCAATGGTGGCGGTCAGGTCCTGGCCCAGCTTGATGACGTCACCGCCCTTGGCCATGGAGATGGCCAGCGCAATACCGGGCTTGCCTTGGTGGTGGAAGGCAAAACTCTGCGGGTTCTGATAACCGGCGTAAACGGCGGCCACATCAGACAGCTTGAACGTACGGCCTGCTGCCCGTACCGGGGTATTGGCAATGCTCTGTACCGAATTGAACTCGCCCGACGTGCGAATGTAGAGCCGGTTGCCGCCTGCCTCCACAAAGCCGGAGGGCTCCAGCCCGTTTTGCTGGCTGAGGGTGCCAATGATGGTGAGGGGATCGACCCCCATTGCAGCCAGCTTGGTGGTCGAGAAGTTGACGTATACCTTTTCTGCCTGAACCCCCAGCAGTTCGACCTTCTTGACGTTCTCCACCCGCAATAGCGACTGACGGGCACGGTCGGACAACTTGCGCAGCTCTGCCATGCTGTAGCCGTTGCCGGTCAGTGCGTAGATGGAGCCATAGGTGTCGCCGAATTCGTCGTTGAAGAAGGGACCGAGCACGCCTTGGGGAAGGTTCTGGCGGATGTCACCGATATTGCGGCGCACCTTGTACCAGATATCCGGGATTTCCTTGGGCGGGGTGTCACCACGCACTTCAATGAAGGTGACCGCCTCGCCCGGCTTGGCGTAGGAACGGATGTACTTCAGGTACGGCGTTTCCTGCAGTTTTTTCTCGACCTTGTCGAGGACCTGGTCCTGCATTTCCTGTGCGGTGGCACCCGGCCACAGGGTCTTGACCAGCATCAGCCGGAAGGTGAACTCCGGGTCTTCCTTCTGGCCCAGCTTGCCATAGGTGATGAAGCCGGCCAGCATGAACACCAGCATGAAGTACAGCACCAGGGTACGGTGCTTGAGCGCGAGCGCCGAGAGGTTGAGGGATTTCATGGTTTACAGCCCCTCGACCGGGCGGACTTTCTGTCCTTCCCGCAGCAGGTTGGCACCGGCGGCCACCACTTGCTGGCCGGGTTGAATGCCTTGCTCGATACGGACCAGATTACCCTGCAAGGCGCCATGTCGCACCGCTTGCAAATGGACCTTGCCGGACTTGCTGTCGTACACCCACACCCCGCTGCGGTTCCCCTGGCTGTAGAGGGCACTGATCGGCAGGGCTACACCGGTGGCGGTAGCTTGCGGCAGTCGCAGCTGGCCGCTCATGCCGGCGTGGACCTGACTGTCAGCATCGACGATGGTGACACGGGCGCTGAAGGTTCGGGTGACGGCATCTGCTTCCGGCGACAGTTCGCGCAGGCGAGCCTGGTAGGGTTTGCCCGGGTTAGCCCACAGGCTGACCGTCAGCCCATTGCTGCTGGCCAGCTGTTGCCGCTGGGATTCGGGCACCGCCACCACCAGCTCCAGCTCTTGCCCGGCAGACAGTTTGCCGATCACCTGACCGGCCGCGACCACCTGGCCGGCTTCCAGGTCCAGCTGGCTGATCACGCCATCCTGTTCGGCACGCAGCTCGGTGTAACGGGCCTGATTGCCAGAGCTTTGTGCCTGGGCTTCCGTCTGTTTCAGGCGGGCATTGCTGCTGTCGAGTGTGGCTTTGCGACGCTCAAATTCAGCCTGGCTGATAAAACCCTGATCACGCAGCTGGCGGAAGCGGGCGAGGTCACGGTCGTTCTGTTGACGTTCGACACTGGCGGCATCCTGCTGGGCACGGGCCGCGGCGCTACCCAGCTGGTAGTCGGTCGCGTCCAGACGGGCCAGTACCTGACCATTCCTGACGGTATCCCCGACATTGACCAGCCGTGCCGTGACCTTGCCAGCCACCCGGAAGGAGAGCCGCACCTCATGGCGCGGGCGTACTTCGCCGGCCAGTTGTTGCGGGTCGGCAGCGGCCGTGGTGCTCACGGTCATCAGCTTGACCTGGCGGATGTCTTCGTACGGCGCTTCCGCAGGCTTGTTGCAAGCTGCCAGCAGCAAGGGCAGGGCCAGTATGGGCAAGTAGTGGGGCAGGCGGGATGGCATGTGGGTGTTATCCATGGTGAGTCTGAATGTCGGTGGTGCGCAGGCCGTTGAAGAGGATGTCAAGCGCCTGCTGGAACAGCAACTGGCTGTCCAGCCGGGTCTGCTGGTTTTGCTGGGCGAAGCAGTGCTTGTGCATCACGCTGTAGAGCATGGGCGCAATGATGATATGGGCAGCGTAAACCGGGTCCAGCCGACGGATCTCGCCGCGTGCCATGCCGGTTTCCAGCAGGTGGATCAGCTGCTGGTGGAAGCGCTGAATGACATGAGTGTCGTAGTAGGCGGCCACATCCGGGAAATTGCCCGCTTCGGCCATCATCAGCTTCAGGATGCCGGAGCGCGGGGTTTCCAGCACGGTTTGCCGCCAGTGGTCGGCAATGTTCTGCAGCTGCTGCTGCAGTGAATGGTCTGCAGAAGCGTCGATATAGGATTGCACTTCATCCAGCCGTGGCTGGATGGCGGACTTGATGATCTCGCGAAACAGCTCTTCCTTGTTCTGGAAGTACAAGTAGGGCGTGCCCTTGGTGACACCAGCCTGTCGGGCGATGTCTTCCATTTTGGTACCGGCGTAACCCTTCTCGATAAACACCGCCAGCGCGGCATCCATGATCTCGCCTGGGCGTGCTTCCTTACGGCGCAGCCAGCGGCATCCGGGTTGATGGTTCTCGGGCGTCGATTGCATGAGTAAATTACTGAACAGTTATTTAGTGTGCATGGTAAGGCGGTCCATGGCTTCTGTCAATAAGTTACTGAACAGTTATTTAGTCAAAAAATGGGCATGAGGCGGTGCGTGCTGGCACCACAGCTGCAGTGATCAAGGTGTGACCCACCCTGCAGCGGATCGATAGGTGTTGGCTTAGCGGAGAAACTGTTGGCTGAGCTGTTTGAACTCGGGGGTGGCGGCTTGATGTGCCCATTCAAACAGGCACATCTCGCGGCTGACGATGGAAAGCCCCAGGGCTTGCAGGCGCTGCAAGGCCAGTTGATGATCCAGGGGCTTGCGGCTACCGATGGCATCGGCCACCACAAACACATCCAGCCCGCTGGCGTGCAGGTCCCAGGCGGTTTGCAGCACGCAGACATGGCTTTCCATGCCACAGATCACCACCTGACGCCGTTGCTGCAGCAGCTCGGCAGGCAGGCAAGCGGCCGCCACACAGGAGAAATGGGTCTTGTCGACCACGGGGGCATCAGGTGCCAGTGCGCGCAATTGCGGGTGGGTTGGGCCCAGCCCCTTCGGGTATTGCTCGGAAAAGAGGATGGGCACCCCCAGATGGCGGGCGACGCCCATCAGCCAGTGACAATGCTGCAGCAGTGCATCGGCCTGATCTATGGCGGGCAGCAACTTTTCCTGGACATCGACTACCAACAGCAGGGATTGGTCACGATGCAGCAGCATGGCGGGGCTCCGGAGTGATGGGTCGATTGTAGGCGGCTTGGGGCGTGCTGCAAAGGCCATTGCAAAAATTGCGCTTATGTCAAGCAAGCAGTTGCTTGATTTTACAAAAAACACGGTATAGGCTAGGCACACCAATCAGATCAGGGAGCGCAGGGGCATGAGCGATGCGATCAGCAGTGACATTCAGGATGGTGTGGCCATCCTGCGGATCAACCGACCAGAGAAGAAAAATGCACTGACGCAGGCCATGTATACGGCGCTGTGCGATGGCATTGACGCGGCCGATGCCAACCCGGCGGTGCGTGCAGTGCTGATTACCGCCACGCCGGGCTGCTTTACCAGTGGCAACGACATCAATGATTTCCTGCAAAATCCACCGCAGGATGAAAACAGCCCGGTACTGCGCTTCCTGCACACCATCAGCCACAGCAAAAAGCCGCTGATTGCCGCCGTCACCGGCTTGGCGGTGGGGGTGGGCAGTACCCTGTTGCTGCACTGCGAGCTGGTCTACATGGCACAGGGTGCTACCCTGCAATTCCCGTTTACCAAACTGGGCTTGTGCCCGGAGGCAGGCTCCAGCTTCTTGCTAACGCAACGCGTGGGGTACGCCAAGGCCAGTGAAATGCTGTTGCTGGGTGAGCCCTTGTCGTCCACCACAGCCTTGCAATACGGTATCGCCAATCAGGTGGTGGCGGATGATGAAGTGGAGGCGCTTGCCTTGGCGCAAGCTCGCAAGCTGGCCGCGCTGCCGCCGCAGGCGTTGTATACGTCGAAAAGCCTGATGCGCCGCGCTCATCGTGCGCTGGTAGAGGACACCATGCGTGCTGAGGCAGAGCAGTTCAGCCATATGCTGCGCGGCGAGGAAGCGATGGAAGCGATGATGGCCTTCATGCAGAAGCGTGCACCGGATTTTTCCCGGTTCAGTTAAGTGCCGGTCTGCCCCTATAATGGCGCTGCTTGAGTCCACGGGGGTAGCCAGCATGAGCGAGATACTGGAAGGGCGTTGCCTGTGCGGCGCGGTTGCGTTTGAGGTGCAAGGGCCGGTCGAGCGGGTGTCCCACTGCCATTGCAGCATGTGCCGTAAAGGGCATGGTGCTGCGTTCGCGACATATGGCACCGTGCGCGCTGCCCAGCATCGCTTCACCCGTGGTGATGCGCACATCGGGCGCTACACCTCCTCTCCCACTGTAGAGCGCTGCTTTTGTACCCGTTGTGGCTCGCCGTTGCTATGGCATGAGCCGAGCAGCGGCTGGCTGGCCTTCCCGCTGGGGGCGCTGGAGACGGCGTGGCAACCGGCACAGCATATGCACATCTTTGTCGATTCCAAAGCGCCGTGGTTTGAGATTACCGACCACTGGCCACAATACGCCAGGAGTACCGGTGCCCATGAGTAAGGAACTGGAGATCACCGATCTGGTGCTGGGCGAAGGCAAGGCGGTGGTCAAGGGCGCACTGATCACTACCCACTATCGGGGCTGGCTGGAAGAGGGCACTGAGTTTGATTCCTCCCTCCAGCGAGGCAAACCCTTTCAGTGTGTGATTGGCACCGGGCGGGTCATCAAAGGGTGGGACCAAGGCCTGATGGGCATGCGGGTGGGTGGCACCCGCCGCCTGGCGGTTCCGGCGCACCTGGCCTACGGCGAACGGCAGGTGGGCGCCTTGATCAAGCCGCATTCCAATCTGCTGTTCGAAATCGAGCTGCTGGAAGTGCTGACCCGCGACGACTAGGCTTGGCTCGCCAGCTCGGCATGCAGCAAGGGGGCCAGCCGGTCGGGCAGGGCGCCGCTCAGCTGCACTTCCGGTGTGGCGTGCCAGCGGGCAAACTCGAGCAGGGTACGCACCAGATCACGTGCCAGCCCCTGACTGGCACGTACACCTGCCTCCAGATGCAGCGCTTTGACCTCCATCCGCCCCTGTTGACGGTGTGCCTTGGCATCCATGCGGCCAATCAGCGCGCCGTTGCGCAGGATGGGCAGCACAAAGTAGCCGTATTGCCGCTTGGGCGCCGGGGTGTAGCACTCCAGACGATAATCGAACTGGAACAAGGCATTGGCACGTTTGCGGTCCCATACCACCGGGTCAAACGGTGAGAGGATGCGGGTGCCCCGGGCCTGCAATGTTCCTGCCAGCGCAGCATCCAGCAGCTCGGCATGGTCCGGGTGGATGTAGACGGTGTCACCACTCTCTGCGAGGGTGGCCTGCAGTAATAATCCTTGCCGGGCCAGCGTGGAGGGTTGCAGTTCTGCTTCCAGCCGCCCCATACGGTAATAGTCGGCTACCCAGCCGGGGTGGGCTACGCCCAGTGCCTTCACCGCCTGCAACACCAGTTGCCGCTTGCAGTCCTGTACCGGTTGCAGATGCTGTGCATCCTGCCAGCCGGGCAGCACCCGCTCGCGCAGGTCATACACCCGCTGGAAACCTTGCCGACGCGCTACCATCAGCTCACCGCTGGCGAACAGCACTTCCAGCGCCCGCTTTTCCGGCTTCCAGTTCCACCAGCCAGCCTGATGCCCCTCTGGCTGCTCGAAGTCGGCGGAGCGCATGGCCCCCTGATGCTGGATATGCTGCAGCACCCGCTCAACTACCCCCGGGTGCTCACGTCGCCATTGGGTGGCTGACTTCCAGCCCAGTTGCTCAGGGTCGACCATGCGGTGCCGCAGCAGGCCATAGTCTTCGATTGGCAGGAAGCAGGCTTCATGTGCCCAGTATTCAAACAGCTGCCCCTCAGCCAGGGCGTCATCCAGCCATTGCTGTTGATAGTCGCCCAGGCGGCTCCACAGCACCAGATAGGGGCTGCGTGCCACCACACTGATGGTGTCGATCTGCAGCAAGGCCATGCGACGTATGGTGGCCAGCACATCGGCCGGGCGTGCCTTGCGGCGTGGCGCAGCCAGCAGGCCCTGGGCGGCGAGGTGCAGGGCACGGGCGGCAGGCAGGCTAAGGGCGGTCATGGGAGGGGCCAAGGAATGGGGGGCCTTTAATCTAGCACATATAGAACAATTGTTCTATATTCATGTGGCGCATGTTCAGTGCAGATCACCGGATTCCAGCTTCTGGTCCTCCACCAGCTCGCGGATCAGCCGGATGGTGTCGATATCCGCCTCACGGTAGGCGGCTTTGACATAGCTGGCCACTTTGACCGCCTCGCCAGAATCGCCGCTGTCGTCCGGTAGCGGGGTGTCGTAGGTGAAGCGGACGAACAGGCTCTCCCCATCCGGGCTCTCGATGCGCATGGTGAGGCTGCCTCCGCCGTGCTGTTCGCTGGCCTCGGTCAGGTAATGCACGGCTTGCCGGGACTCAAAGCGGACTTCATCACGCACCACCAGGCTGCCAAAGTGCAGTTCGCGGCGCAGGCCCTGCTCGCTGCGTGACAGGATGTGGGCCGCATCCAGCTGTGGCATGAAATGCTGCGGGTCGGTTGCGCGGCGGACCAGACCGGCCCATAACTGGGCGTGTGTCAGCTGGACCGAGAGGGAGTTGTCGCGGTCATTGATTTCGATCAGATGCTCAAAATGCATGCAGGGTGTCCTGTGGGCGAGTCTCTTGTCAGTTTGCCTGATCCGGTGCGGGTTTGGCCATGCTGACGGTCGGCAGACAAAAGTGGTTAGTCTATAAAGTGCTTTGCTGCGATGCAATAATCGTGTAATATTAAGGCGTTACCTTACTCGGTAATCAAAGCATGCCCTCAAGGGAGGGGATGGGCCGGAACGGGCAAGTTGGGCTGTATCGTCCGTGGCCGGTGGTTGTCGTCAAGCAAGGCAAGGGTTGCAACCGCCCGCGTACAGCTAATCGTCCCACAAGGACGTGATGCCAGAAACAAAGGAGCAAATCATGGGCTGGGCTCTGTTTATCTTCAAGCGATAAATCGGCGCATGCCGGTAAAAAGCCGCACGGGATGCCGTTGCGGCTTTTTTGTTGTCTGCGTTACCCTGCACGTGCGGCATCTGCCGCTTCAGTGGAGGTCGGCCTGATGTTTGAGTCCTCAGCGCAGTATCCGGACAGCTGGTACGCCGCGTCTAGCCTGGATCGGCAGCGATCGCGGCCGCCCTTGCAGGACGACGCGGATGTGGATGTCTGTGTGGTCGGCGCGGGTTTCACCGGTTTGTATACCGCCCTCGAGCTGGCCGAGGCCGGATTGTCCGTACGGGTGCTGGAGGCCAGCCGGGTGGCATGGGCGGCCTCCGGGCGCAATGGGGGCCAGCTCATCCTTGGTTTTTCCTGTGACATGCCGCCGTTTGAGGCCGCGCTCGGTACGCAGCGGGCCAAAACCATCTGGCAACTGGTGAGAGCGGCCGCAGCAGATATCCGCCAGCGTATCCAGCGTCACCAGATCGACTGTGAGCTGGCCAGCGGCCATGTCTGGACCGCAGTCATGCCCCGCCGGATCAAGATCCTGACCGACTGGCAGGAAGAGGCCGCCCGCCACTGGGATTACCCGCACCTGCAGTTCATCCCGCAAGCCGAGCTACCGGAGTATGTGGGCTCGCCGCGCTATGTGGCCGGGCTGCTCGACAGCGAAGGCGGTCATCTGCATCCCTTGAAGTATGCGCTGGGGCTGGCTGACGTCTGTGAGGCGGCTGGGGTGACCCTGCATGAGCAAAGCCGGGTGCTGGACTACCAACGCGAAGGTGATGGCTACCGGGTACGTACTGAGCAGGCCACACTGCGCTGTCGCAAGCTGGTGCTGGCCTGCAATGCCTATCTGGACCGGCTGGCCCCGCACCTGTCAGCGCGGGTATTACCGGTCGGCACCTATATGATCGCCACCGAGCCGTTGCCGGAAGTACTGGCGCGCGAGATCCTGCCGCAAAACCATGCGGTGTCCGATAACCAGTTTGTACTCGATTACTTCCGGCTGTCCGCGGATCGACGCCTGTTGTTTGGCGGCAAGTGTACCTATTCCGGGCGCACCCCGGCCAATCTGGCAGAGCGGATGCGGGCGGACATGCTGCGGGTATTCCCGCAACTGCGTGATGTGGCGATCAGCCACTGCTGGGGCGGGCATATCGACATTACCGTGCACCGCACCCCGGATTTTGGGGGGGAGCAGGATCTGTACTGGGCACAAGGCTTCTCCGGTCACGGCTTGATTCCGACCCGCGTGGCAGGCAGGGTGCTGGCATCGGCCATCCTGGGTGATGAGCAACTACTGAACCTGTTCCGCGCGCTGCCCAACCCGGCTTTCCCCGGCGGCGACTGGCTGCGGGTGCCGCTGCAGGCTGCGGGCATGGCCTGGTATCGCCTTCGTGATTATCTGTGAGGAATACAGCATGAGCCGCCCCTTATTCAACGCGGACTTGCGCGCCCAGTTGCTGGCCGCACCCTATACCGGTCCACAACTGTGGATGGATCGCGCGGTATTGCGCGACCGGGTGCTGCGCTTTCGTCGCGCCCTGCCTGCGGTGTACCCGCACTTTGCGGTGAAATGCAATCCAGACCCGCAGGTGCTGCAGTGCCTGCATGAGGCGGGAGCCGGTTTTGAGATTGCTTCGCCGGATGAATTGAAATTGATGCTGGAGCTGGGGGTGCCTGCCGCCGAGCTGTATTACAGCAACCCGGTCAAGTCCCGCGAGGCCATCGCCCAGGCGGTGGTCGCCGGGGTGCAATGGTATGTGGTGGACTGTGTCGAGGAATTGCACAAGGTGCATGCCCTCTACCCGCAAGCCTCGTTCTATTTGCGGTTGCATACCGACAATCAGGGCTCGCAAGTGGCGCTGTCCGGCAAGTTTGGCGCAGGTGAGGTGGAGGCCGAGGCGGTGTTGCAGGCGGCGCTGGCCTGTGGCGCCGATCTGGCGGGCATTACTTTTCATGCCGGGTCACAATGTTGCCGAGTGGAGAACTGGCTGTCCGGTATTGCTGCCGCCAAGCAGTGGTTCCAGCGTATGCTGGAGCGAGGCCTGACGCCGCGGCTGCTTAACCTCGGTGGCGGTTTCCCGGCAGAATACGACAGTGTGGTCCCCAGCATCGAGACCTTGGGGCAGGCGATTCATGACGCCTTGCAGGGCATGCCTGCCTCGGTACGCATCATGGCTGAACCTGGACGCTATCTGGTGGCGGAAGCCGGGGGATTGCTGTGTCAGGTGATCGGCACCACCCGGCGCGGCGGGCAGCGTTGGGTGTATCTGGATGTCGGGGTGTTCAATGGCCTGCTGGAGTCGATCACCGGCTTTAGCTACGCCATCGACGCCTCACGGGAAGGGCCGCGCGCAGCATGGACCATGGCGGGCCCCACCTGTGACTCGATGGACATCTGCGCTGAGGCTCAGCCATTGCCTGTGACGCTGCAGGAAGGGGACCGTCTGTGGGTACATACCGCGGGCGCCTACAGCAATGCCTGCGCCAGCCGTTTCAATGGTTTTCCGCTGCTGCCGGTACGCCTGATCGGCTGATGGGCGCGTCTGGGCTCAGGTGGGTTTCAGCCACTGAATGCGATAAGTGCAACGGCGGGCGCCCGCCAGCAGGTGTTCGCTGCGTTCGACCTTGAAAGCCGGTCCCAGGCTGTGCTGGAACAGGGTCAGCTCCGCGCGGCAAAAACCTTGGCACTGACGTGCTGCAGCACAGATCGGGCAATGGTTTTCCAGCAGCAGCCAGTGGCCGTCCTCGTCGCGCTGTGCTTCCGCCATATAGCCCTCTTCACTGCGCAGGCGCGCCAGCGTGGTGACCTTGCTGGCCAGGTCGGCCTGGCTGGCCAGTGCCGCTTGATAGTGCTGCCGGGCTTGCTGCTCGCGGGCGGCAATCAGCTGGTCCAGCCCGGCCTCGCCGAACAGGCTGCGCACCTGATCAATCAGCTGCAGGGTAAGGTCGCTGTGCCGGTCGGGGAAGCGGGCGTGCCCGGCGTCGGTCAGCATCCAGTAGCGGCCTGGGCGACCTACGCCTTCAGCGCGCTCTTCGGACTGCAGCAATCCTTTGGCTTCCAGCGCCAGCAGGTGCTTGCGCGCGCCCATGGGGGTCAGGTCCAGCGCATCGGCCAGTGTCTGTGCCGTTTGTGCGCCTCGGGTTTTCAGCAGATAGAGTATCTGTTCCGCACTGCTCATGGCTCAGGCCTCCTGCAAATGGGTTCGCCGGGCAAGACGCAAGATGCCCCAGGCACCCCATGCGCAGCATCCTGCACCCAGCAGCAGCACCAGGCGGGTGTCCAGCAGCGTCAGCCCCCCGCCGATCACGGCGATCAGCATGTTCGACAGGAAGAAAATGCTGGCCAGCAAGCCCATCACGCTGCCTTGCCCCTGACTGGCAAAACGCTCTGACCAGTAAATGGGCATCCGGGTGTTGTAGAGCGAGATGGGCAGGCCTACCAATACGATCACGACAATCCCTGCCCACGATGTCCACAGTGCCTGCAGGGCGATCGCTGCGGCCAGCAGCAGGGCATAGCGCCCGGCTTGTGGCAAGGCACCTTCTGTGCCTTTGTACAGGGGAATGCTGCTGATGCCGGTCATCACAATGCACAGCACGGCAGTAACCCAGGAGATCTGCTGGCTGTCAAAACGGTGATACTCCACCAGCCACAGTGGGTAAAACTCATAGAAACCCGAGATGCCGATGGCGACACCCATCTGCAGCAACGCCAGCTGGCGGATGGCCGGGTCCCGCAGCAAGGACAGCACATTGCGGTGGCGAATGGTCTGCCACAGCGTGTGGTCGTTGGCATGGGAGGGGGTGTCGCCGGGCAGTGCCAGCCAACAGCCGATCAGGCAGCATAGCACGGCGGCGCTGGCGATCCAGAACGGCACACTGTAGCCCCAGCCCACGGTGGCCCCGCCCAGCATGGGGCCTACCAGCCAGCCCGCGTACAGCGCCGAGTTGATCAGAGACAAACCACGATTACGGTCCAGCCCGGGAATGCTCACCGAGATGGCGCGGGCAATTGCCGTATTGCCTTCCACCAGACCCACTGCAAAGCGCCCCAGCATGAACAGCGGCAACAAGCGGGCCTGCAGGGCCAGCGCGGTGAGTGCGTGCAGCAGCACGGCCAGACCCAGGCTCCAGGCCAGCACCTTTCGCTGACCAAAACGGTCGGCCAGCGGCCCCAGTACCATACTGCCGAGCAGGCAGCCGAGCGGGTTCAGCGCCAGAGTGATGCCCAGCAACAACTTGGGCGGCAGACCGAGGAAATGATTGAAACGGTCTGGTGCGGTATCCACAAACAGCGGCGCCAGGATCGGGTAGGGCAAGGAAGCGCCGACCGTACTGATCAGTGCAATGGCGCACAGGATCAATAAGGCAAGCATGGGGTGGCGATTGGACATGGTTAAGGCTCCGGCGAAGACAGAACAGTTTAGCGCCCCCAGTCTTTATTTGTAAACTTATTTGTTTACAAATGACGTGAGGCTTCCCCAGCGACTGGGCTTGCCGCTATGATCGTAAGCATGAACTTATCGACACTTCCCGCGGACGCCACCCGTCTGTGCCTGATTCGCCATGGTGAAACCGACTGGAACCTGGCGCGCCGCCTGCAAGGACAGACCGACATCCCGCTGAATGCCACCGGTTTGGAACAGGCTGAGGCGCTGGCGCGTGGCTTTCCGGCGGTTGCGGTGGATGCACTGTATTGCAGCGACCTGCAGCGTGCCCGGCAAACGGCGGCGCCCTTGCTGGCCCGGCTGGCGTGCGCGCAGAGGCTCAGCCCAGCACTGCGCGAGCAGCACTTTGGGATCTTCCAGGGGCATACCTACGCCGAGATGGCAGAGCAGCAGCCGGAGCTATATGCCCGCTACCGGGCGCGAGACCCGCAATGGGAGATTCCGCAAGGGGAGTCCATCCAGCGTTTTTACGACCGGGTGACACAGGCGTTCGACGCCATGGCCATGCAGCACCGTGGGCAAACTCTGGTGGTGGTGACCCACGGCGGTGTGCTGGACATGCTGTGGCGACATGCCCACGCATACCCGCTCTCAGCGCTGCGGCAGGTGGAGATCCCCAATGCTGCGTTCAACTGGGTGAGCTGGCATCAGGGGCGCTGGCAGGTAGAGCATTGGGCGGTGCAGGATCATCTGGCAGCGGCCCTCGACGAGCTGACCTGAACGCGGGGCGACAAGCCTCGCTGCCTGCTTTATCATGCGGCTTTCCACCCCGAAGGCCCTGCCGTGCGCTCTTCTTCCCGCATGAACTGGAACCAGTTGTTGTCGACCACCCGCTTCAAGGTGGTGGATGGGCAGGTGCAGACTACCGTGGCCGGGGCCGCTGCCGACAGCGCCATCGGGTTGCGTACCGACTTTCACATCGACCATGACCGGGTGGTGTTCTCCAGCGCCTTTCGCCGTCTGGGCCGCAAGACCCAGGTGCACCCGCTGGCCAGCCATGACCACACCCACAACCGGCTGACACACAGTGTGGAGGTGTCCTCGGTGGGCCGTTCGCTGGGCAACCGGGTTGGCGCTGCCCTGGCCGAGCATGGCGAGCTGCCGGCGGGCTATACCCCGTTTGACATCGGTGCCATCGTACAGGTGGCCTGCCTCGCCCACGACATCGGCAACCCGCCATTTGGCCACACTGGCGAGGATGCCTTGCGTGTCTGGTTTCGTGACCCGGCGCGGCAGCATCTGCTGACCGGGCTGAGCACGGCAGAAGCGCAGGATGTCCAAACCTACGAAGGCAATGCCCATGGTTTTCGCATGGTCTCCAATCTGGAGATGTATGCGGGCGAAGGCGGCATGCGGCTGACGGCAGCGGCGCTGGGCAGCCTGATGAAATACCCGTGGGCGGTGGATGTGTCGCCCAAACCGGGCAAGTTCAACCTGTACCAGTCCGAGCTGCCGTATTTTCGTGCCGTGGCGGCGGCTTTGGGCTTGCCGGAAGTCAGCGCCAATCGCTGGGCGCGCCATCCGTTGTCCTACCTGATGGAGGCGGCGGACGACGTGTGCTATGCCATTCTTGACCTGGAAGATGCGGTCGAGATCGGTATTCTGGATGTGCAGGAGTTTGAGCATTTGCTGCTGCCGCTGGCGGGGCTGGATGAGCGTGCGCTGACCAGCCAGGACCCACGGCAGAAATGTGCGCTGGTGCGCGGTACGGTGGTGGGCAAATGTGTGGCGGCACTGGCGGATCGCTTCATGGCACATTATCACGACCTGATGGCGGGCCAGTTCACTGGCAAGGACTTGCTGGCCGTCTGCCCGCAAGATATCGGCGATGCCTTGCAAGGCGCCAAGGAGCTGGCCAGCCGCAAAGTCTACCGTCACCGCAGCAAAGTGGTGACCGAGGTGGCGGCCTACCCCTGCATGGCCACCATCCTGGCGGTGTTGATCCCGGGGGTGCATACGCTGGTGACCCAGGGCGAAGCAGCACTCTCCACCCGTGAGCGCATCCAGCTCTCCCTGCTGGAGCGCCCGCTGCCGGTGCGGGATGGACTGTACGCCTGCTATATGAGCGTGCTCGACTTTGTGGGCAATATGACGGATAACGCGGCGGCCAATCTGGCGCGCGAGATTTCCGGGGTGGGCATTCTGTAGCGGCGTACCCTCAGATCAGATCGTCGGCCCGGCCCAGAAAGCCCAGCGAGGGATTGAGCTGGGAGCGCAGCCGCTTGCGGCTGAGCAGTTTGTGCTGGGCTTCCGGTGGCAAGTCGGTAATGCGCAGGATGTTTTTCTGGATCAGGGTATCCACCAGATCTTCCAGTACCCGCACCAGTTCACGGTCCAGCACATCGAAGCTGCCACCGGTACCTTCACCTTCGCCCAGAAAGGCGATCACTTCCGGATGATCGGCAGGCAGAAAGCTGTCGGCTGCGTCGGAGGCCTCTTTCAGCAGGGCGACGATCTGGCCATGGTTGTCACGTTTGATATACGGCATCGTTCCCTCCCTGGGCGATACACTGCAGTATGATTCATCTTGCGCCAGCCGGACGTGAGGCGCCAGTGTACTGAAGTACAACTGACAGAATCGTGGCTGGGCGCCGACCAAACAACATGCCCTGACCTGAACCGGAGTGCTGACATGACGGACAAGCTGATCAAGTCTGACGCCGAATGGCGCGAACAACTGACCGCCGAGCAATACCGGGTCACCCGGCAAGCCGGTACCGAGCGCCCGTATAGCGGCGTGTTTTACCGGCACGATGCCGCGGGAGATTACCACTGTGTCTGCTGTGGTGCGCTACTGTTTCACGCCGATACCAAGTTTGATGCCGGCTGTGGCTGGCCCAGCTTCTGGGAGGAGGCGGTGCCCGGCAGCATCACCCGTCTGCGCGATGCCAGCCACGGCATGATCCGGGTGGAGGTGCGTTGTAGCCGTTGTGATGCCCACCTGGGCCATGTCTTCCCCGATGGGCCGGAGCCCACTGGCGAGCGCTACTGCATCAACTCGGTGGCCTTGACCTTTGCAGGCAAAGATCAACCGGGCTGATATTGCTCCAGTTCCGGCAATTGCCGGATGAGGATGTCGCGGCCATTGACCTCGATCAGCCCTTCCTCGCTCAGCTGGTGCAGCACGCGGGAAAAAGTCTCTGGCGTCAGGTTGAGCCGCGAGGCAATCAGGTTTTTATTGACCGGCAGGTGAACATTGGCCCCCTGCTGATGCGGCTTGCACACCTGCAGCAGGTAGTTCACCACCCGCTGCGTGGCATTTTCCACCGAGTAACGCTCGACATCGCGTACCAGTGCGTGCAAACGCAGGGAGAGCCCGGCCAGCATGTGCAAGGCAAAGCCGGGGTCATTGCGAACGGCCTGGTGGATGACTTCAGAACTCACATGCAGCAGCATGCCATCCTCCACAAACTGGCCGAGCAAGGGGTAGGGGCGCTGCAGGAACATCACCGCTTCGGCAAAGCTCTGGCCGGGATGGAAGATTTCCATCACCTTTTCGCTACCGCTGGGCGCAATCAAGGACAGTTTGACCTTGCCGTACACCACCAGATACATGCCATCGCAGGGATCGCCTTTCTGAAAGATGACCTGGCCTTTTTCACCACGCACCTCGCGGGTGCCCGGCACCAGCAGCTCGCGCTGTTCATCCGATAACTGCTGGAACAGCGGCTGATGCTTCAGAAATTCGCGGATATTGATCGACAGCATGGGTAGGCCTTCCTTCGGTCAGGTTGACGAAGGATAAGGGGTTTGACCAGTAGAAACCATCCATCACAAGAACTAGTTCTCCTCGTCAATGGCTGGTGCCCTCCGAGCGGTTCACCTTGTTGTAGACGTTGTATTTTCCGATCGGCTTCATCATTGGCAGCGACTTGACCTCTTGCAAGGTGCGCGCATCGACTACGATCAGCTCACCCGGGCTTTCCATGATGCTGACCAGTGCATAACGGCCATCCCGGGTGAATTCAACGTGGGCATTGGTCTTGCCGGGGCGCAACGTCAGCTCACGCACCACTTGCAGGGTGCGCTTGTCGATGATGAACAGGGTGTCCTTGCGCGGCGACATCATGGCATCCACCCAGGCGTAGGGTGTTTGCTCATGGCTGCGCAGGAAAAAACCGGGGCCGGGGGTCGTGATCTGCTTGACCACTTGCCAGCGGTCCATGTCGATGACCGTGACGCGACCGCTGTTCAGGTTAGGACTCGCCATCAGGTGGTGGCCATCCTGCTCGAAGGTGATGCCGGAGCCCAGGTGCGGCATGCCATCCAGCGGCAGGGTGGCCACCTTGCTGCGGCTGTCCAGATTGATCACCTGCGCACTGCCATCGCGCGAGGCCGCCATCACGTGCTGGTAGCGGGTGTCAAAGAAAAAGTCATCCAGCACCATGTCCAGTGGCGTGACGCGCGGGTTGAGGTAGCCGGGAATGGCCAGACCTTCACCCATCTTGTAGTCGTGCACATAGCCGGGGTAGATCGGCTCGGCATCTTCGCGGTAGGAAATCTCCCACAGCTCGCTGGCGTCCTTGAGCGCCACCACAAAGCTGCGACGCGGTGCGGCATCGTAGACGGCCGACACGCGGGACAATTTGCCACTACGGTCCTTGACCGGGATGGTCTTGACCGGCTTGAGGCCATTGGTGTCGAGCAGCACCAGGGTTTCCGGCAAGGTATTGCCCGCCAGCACCCAGCGACCATCCGATGACACCGCCAGATTGCGGGTATTCAGGCCAACACGAATCTCGGCCACCATCTGCAGGGTGTAGAGATCGTACTGGCTGACCCAGCCATCACGGCTGGCAAAGTAGACAAAACGGCCATCCGGCGAGAACTTGGGGCCGCCATGCAGCGCAAAGCGGCTCTGGAAGCGGGCGATCGGCTCAAAACGATCACCATCGAGTACGCTCACATGGTGATCCCCCGCTTCCACCACCACAAACAGGTTGTGCGGGTCGGCGCGGTAGCCCGGGCGGGTGGGCAGCGTGGCCGGGTCGAGGTACTGCACGCGCGAGGCGTTCATGTCCTGCTCGCGCCACTGTGGTACTTCACTGGGGGCCTGACGCAGCCAGTTGGCCAGCAACTGGATGTCTTCCGCACTCAGCCGGTCGGCAAAGCCCTGCATCTGGGTGGCGGGGCGACCTTGGCGGATCACACTGAGAATCTCGCCCGGTTTCAGGCGTTCCAGGCTCTGTGGCAACAGGGCGGGGGCCATGCTGCCCATGCGCTGGTTACCATGACAAGTCAGGCAATGCTGCTGATACAGGGTGGCGGGGTCGGCGGCCAAGCTCTGCAGGCTGAGCAACAACAGGATAGCGGCAGACAGTTTGGGCAGCATCATGGCTGGGTCTCCATGCTGACCAGCGGGATACGCTGCCAGCGGGTCAGCGGGGCCAGCGGGAACGCCCCATCCGCCACGCCGACTTCCTGATCACTCAGATAACAGGCCGGGTCGGCCGCCCAGTAGTCACCGGTCAGCTCCCAGGCGCGCACGCGGGTGTTGCCGTTGCAAATCGCCAGATGCTGACAGGCACCGCAGCGTCCCTGTACCGGGCGGGGCTGCTGCTTGAGCCCGGCCATCAGCGGGTGGCCGGTGTCCGGCCAGATGGCCGAGAACGGTCGCTCGCGCACATTGCCCAGTGTCACCTTCCACCACATGGTGTCCGGGTGTACGTTGCCCAGATTGTCGATATTGGCCACATTCACCCCGCTGGCATTGCCCCCCCATTGCTGCAAGCGCTGACGGAGCTGCGTGGCGTGTTGTGGATAATGCTGTTCGGCCCAGTGCAGCAGGTAGACGCCATCGGCATCGTTGTTGCCGGTGACGAAATCCTTGGGGCGGCCCGCCTGCAGATAGCGCAGGCATTCGGCAATCAGCAGGTCCATCGCCCAGCGGGTGCGCTGGTGACGCGCGTCGGTATCACGGTGCTTGTTGCCGCGCCCGGCATAGTTGAGGTGCGAGAAATAAAACTTGTCGATGCCTTCATCGTCGACCAGCTGCAGCAGGGCGGGCAGGTCGTCGGCGTTGTCCTCGGTCATGGTGTAACGCACGCCCACCTTCATGCCCGCATCGCGACACAGGCGGATACCCTGCAAGGCGAGGTCAAAACCGCCTTGCAGACGCCGGAAGCGGTCGTGGGTGGCACCGATACCGTCCAGACTGATGCCGACATAATCAAAGCCGACATCGGCAATGCCGGCCACCCGGTCCGGCGTGATCAGGGTGCCATTGCTGGACAGCCCGACATAAAAGCCCAGGTCCTTGGCACGCTTGCCAATCTGTAATATATCGGGCCGCAGCAGTGGCTCGCCGCCGGACAGGATCAGCACCGGCACGCCAAAGGCGCGCAGGTCGTCCATCACGGCAAACACCTCATCGGTACTCAACTCACCGGCAAAGTCCTTGTCGGCCGAGATGGAGTAGCAGTGCTGACAGGTCAGGTTGCAGCGGCGGATCAGGTTCCAGATCACCACCGGCCCGGCCGGTTTGCGCGCAGGGGGCAGCGGTGACGGGTGTAGCAGGGATTGCAGATACGGGGTCAGGCGCAGCATGGGAATCGCCCAGCAAGAATGTCCATGCCGACATGGTCCTGCGAAGTGGCGTTCCGCTCATTGACAGGTATCAAGCCGAGTGCGTCTGCCGGGCAAAACAGTCCGTGTGGTCCTACAGGCGCAAGCCGCTCTTCTTCAGGATACGGCTGGAAAACAGTACCGCGTGTTGCGTGCAGGCCGCGCCCAGCAGGCTGCGCAGCTGCCTGGCCTGCTGCTCGACCGCAGCGTGATCGGCACCGTGGCACATGGCGAACAGGTTGTAAGGCCAGTCTGGTAGGTGACGCGGGCGGCGGTAGCAGTGGCTGACAAAGGCCTGTTGCCCCACCTGCTCGCCCAGCGTGTCCACCTGCACGTCCGCCACATCGAACACCACCATGCCATTGGCGCGGTAGCCGATGGCGTAGTGGTTGGGTACGGCACCGATACGACGTACCACGCCACTCTCCAGCATGCGCTGCAAGCGTTGCAGCACGGCATCTTCGCTGCAGCCCAGTGCGGCCGCCAGCTCGGCATAGGGGTGGGGTTGCAGCGCCAGCCCGCCCTGGCTGCGTTTGACCAGTTGATGGTCCTGCGCGTCCAGTATCACATCGCGCAGCGGGGTGTTGCCGGGTCGCTGGCCAACCGGTGCCTGACCGCCTACGGCAAACTGCATGCCGACATAGTATTCGCGTAGCTTGGGAAAGGCATGCACGGCCAGGCCGGTATCCTGCTCGATCTGCGCAATGGCGGTGGCAATTCCCTGTGGCTGGGCGGTAGCGAGTACAAACCACATATTGAGGGCATGCTCGCGCCGGTAATTGTGAGCCACCGCAGGCAGGGCATTCACCAGGGCGCTGACGCGGGCGTAATCCGCTTCCGGCACTTTCAACGCCGCCAGGACGAAAGCGCCCCCCATGCGCTCCACCTGAAACAGGGGGCCAAAGCGGGTCAGCACGCCGTCGCGCAGCAATTGCCGCAGCTGTTGCAGCAAGGTGGCCTCATCACAGCCTACCCGCTGCGCAGCCTCGGCATAGGGGCGCGGATGCAGCGGAAACTCGCCTTGCAGCTGGTTGATGATGCGTTGCTGCAAGTCGGTCAGGGATACAGCGTGCTGCAGCGGGGCATTCATGAGGTGTGTCCGTAACGGGCGCCGCGCTGAGTATAGCGGCGGGTGGAAACCAGCACCGCTTGCGGCACAGCTTCCAGGCCGTGCCGTTGTGACAGCGCGAGGGCCGTCGCATGGGCGGCTGCTGGGTCTGCCGCGTGCAGCATGCAAAACAGGTTGTAGGGCCAGTGCGGCAAACGGGCGGGGCGGCCATAACACAGGTTGACAGCAGCATCGTCGGCCAGCTGCTGCCCGATGCTATCCCGCTGTGCATCCGGCACCTGCCACACACACATGGCATTGGCGCGGTAGCCCAGCTCATGGTGGCGCAGGATAAAGCCGAAGCGCCGGATCACGCCGCTGTCCTGCCATGCTTGCAGGCGCTGCAGCAGGGCGGATTCCTCCCAGCCACAGCGCTGGGCCAGGCTCAGAAAGGGTTGGGTTTCCAGTGGCAGGCCGTCTTGCAAGGCCGTCAGCAGGCGGTGGTCTGCCGCGTCGAGCTGCGGTGAGGCTGGCGTGACGGTGCGGCGGCGGGCCGGACCATGTGCTCCCAGCGCAAAGCCAAGGTCAATGTGGTATTCACGCTCCAGCGGCAGGTCCAGCGGGGCTTGTCCGCAATGCTGCGTGATGGCCCGCAGGGTGCGGTCCAGCGCCGCCCGGTCGCGGGCGGTCAGTACGAACCACAGATTGTAGCGGTGCTCGCGGGCATAGTTGTGGTTGACCTCGGGCAGCTGGCTGATCCACTGCGCGACAGTATCACGTTGCGCTGGGGGAAGCGCCAGCGCCGCCAGCGTGCTGCATCCGACCGTATTGGGCGCAAACACCGCCCCCACCCGGCTGAGCAGCCCGGCCTGCTGGTGCTGGGCCAGCTGCTGCAGCAAGGCGGCCTCATCCAGCCCTGCGTCTTGCGCCAGCGCTGCGAAAGGACGGGGCTGCAGTGGAAAGCCGCGTTGATAGCGGTCCAGCAGCGGGAGCAGTGCCGGGGCGTTCATCACATCCCCGAGCGGTGCGCGCGCCAGCTGAAGAAAATGCCGGAGGGGCTGTCTGCGGGTAGCTCCGTCAGCGTGGCAAAGGTGTGCGGGTCGATCACCACCAGCTTGTTGTCGTCGCGGCTGGATAGCCAGACCTGATCGCCCCGGCCAGTAAATTCCATATGCAGGATGGCCTTGCCGGGCTTGAGGGTCTGGATCACCTTGCGACTGGGCACGTCGATCACCTGCACGGTGTCATTGTGCGGGAAGGCAAAATTGACCCACACCCGGCGGCCGCTGGGGTCGGCCATCACGAAGACCGGCTGGCCGTAAACCGGGATCTGTGCCACTTCTTGCCAGCTGCGGCTGTCGGCCATCAGTACACTGTGCTGGCCTATGGCGGGCAGGAAGGCGTAATCCCCGGCCAGTGACCAGCCGCGCAGGTGCGGCATCTTGTAGACCGGCAGCGCCGGGTCATCCTTGCGGTAGCCGGGCAGGATGCGGCGCACACCGGCGTCGGGTTGCCAGGTGTCCAGCAAGGCCAGCCCGTCCTCCCCGAACAGACCGGCGATGTAATAGCGGCCATCGCTGCTGGCCAGGCCATCGTAGGGATTCTTGCCGATGGCCGGGTACTTGCGAATCGTTGGCTGGCGCGGCTGGCTGGCGTCCACCACCCAGATTTCACCGGCCTCAAACAGGCTGAACGCAAAGCGGTTGCCCGGCAGATCGGCCAGCCCGACCACTTTCGAGACTTGACCGTGGGCATCCACGGCGGGAATGTCGGCCAGCAGGTCGAGGGTTTCGGCGTCAAACAGTTTGACGCCGCCAGGGGTGTAATTCTGCGCCGCGATGATGCGGCCGTCACTGGAAATGGCGCCACCGATGCTGTTACCGGCCTGCATCACCCGAGCGACCAGCTGGCCTTGCAGGATATCCACCTTGCTGAGGCCGCCGTCCCGGCCAAACACATAGACGTAACGGGCATCCCGGCTGTAGACCAGTGAGGCATGTGACAGGTCGCCCAGCCCCCGGATACGGTACAGCGCCTGCCGGTGGCTGTTGTCCACCACCTGTACGCTGCCACTGGCACGCTCGATCACCACGCCCAGATCGCCACTGCCGCGCAGGGCAGGAACGCTGCCGCATGCGGCGAGCGTCAGGGTGAGCAGCAGAGTCGTCAGCGGGCGGGTCCAGCGTGTCATCATGGGATTTTTCCTTGTTGCAGCATTTCTACCAGCCAGCGTGCTTCATCTTCACTGATGAAGGTGTTCCACGGTGGCATGGCGGTACCGGGGCGTCCTTGCAGGATGGTTTGCACCAGCGACTCCGGTGGGCGGTCCTCCAGCGCCTGCGAGGTCAAGGGGCTGCCCAGCCCGCCTTGCAGGGTCATGCCGTGACAGGAGCCACAGTCTTGCTTCAGCAGGTGCAGCAAGGCGGCTTGCCGCTCCGGCGTCGGTGTTGCAGCGGTGGCGATCAGGGGCAGGCTGGCAAGCAAGAGGATCAGGTTTCGCATGGACGGTATCCGCAAAAAATGGCAGCCGGTCAGCAGGTATTCGCCTGACCGGCTGCCAGGTCAGAACCTGTTCAATAGTCTGCTGCGCGGCATCGGTGCAGCGTTGAAAACAGCTTTGGATGCGCATTGACACCGAGTCAACGCCGCTCCTCAACTGTTCTCACCATGCCGCGCCCTCGCGCGCATGACGTTGAACAGGTTCTCAGAGCGGCATCATTGGCTCAGGATCCACTTTACCAGCGTTTTCAGATCGGCATCCGATACTTGCGGGTTCGGTGGCATCGGTACCGGGCCAAAGCTGCCGGAGCCGCCCTTTTTTACTTTCTCTTCCAGCTTGGCCTGCACGTTCTGGCCTTTGTACTTGGCGGCAATGTCCTTGAAAGCCGGGCCGACGACTTTTTTGTCCACGCTGTGACAGGCGAGGCAGTTGTTTTTCTGCGCCAGTTCAGCCGAAGCGTGGGCCTGGCCTGCCAGCATGGCCGCAGCCAGTAACAGGGAAGTCAGCAAAGGTTTCATGATGTTCTCCTTGTGCGGGCCGCGAGGCCCGCGTCGGTTGTCAAAAAATCAATACACGTCGTGCTGGGTATTGTGGACGTTGAATTTACCCGTTGGCGTAATCAAACGTTTGTCCTTGATCACGGTTTTGCATTTTCGGGTCTTGTCATCCACCACCACG
This sequence comes from Leeia aquatica, assembly GCF_012641365.1. NCBI lineage: Bacteria > Pseudomonadati > Pseudomonadota > Betaproteobacteria > Neisseriales > Leeiaceae > Leeia > Leeia aquatica. The sequence goes on along the minus strand of NZ_JABAIM010000001.1, from coordinate 1,645,885 downwards.
ATGGCCGATTCCTTGTTTTTGGCGCTCCACACCGAGAACCAGACCTCGTCGCCGTTCTTGTTGAACTCCGGCTGTACCACGCGCTTGGCACCGTCATCACTCAACTTGGCGCAGCCAGCGATGTCGACGATCTCCGGGCCCTTGTCCAGATTATTGATGTCGTATACCGCCACACTCTGGCTGACCTTGGCATCCGGGTTCAGCGGGGTATCCACCCACAGGTTCTTCGACTTCGGATGGGTCTTGATGAACAGCGAGCCGCCACCTTGCCCCTTGAACACGCCGACCACCTTCCAGGCATACTGCGGATGTTTTACCGGGTCGGTACCGATCAGGGTGACGTCTTCCGTACCCAGATGCGAGGTACTCCATACCGGGCCGAATTTCGGGTGCACAAAGTTGGCGCCACGGCCCGGGTGCGGGATCTTGCCGACATCCACCAGCGCCGCCAGTTTGTCTTCCTTGGTATCCACCACCGCAATCTTGTTGGAAGCGTTGGCCGCCACCAGGAAGTAACGACCGGTGCTGTCAAAGCCGCCATCGTGCAGGAACTTGGCCGAGTCAATGGTGGTGGTCTTCAGGTTGGTCAGGTCGGAGTAATCCACCATCATGATCTTGCCGGTTTCCTTGGCATTGATCACAAACTCCGGTTTGAAGTGGCTGGCCACGATGGAGGCCACACGCGGCTCCGGGTGGTACTCGTTGTCCACCGTCATGCCACGGGTGGACACCACCTTGCGCGGCTTCAGGGTGTCGCCATCCATGATTACGTACTGTGGCGGCCAGTAGGTACCGGCAACCGCTACCTTGTCTTCCCAGCCCTTGAACTTGGAGGTTTCCACCGAGCGGGCTTCCAGACCAACCTTGATTTCGGCCACGGTGTCCGGTTTGTCCATCCACAGGTCGATCAGGTTGATCTTGGCGTCCCGCCCGATCACGTACAGATAACGCCCCGAACTGGACAGCCGTGAGATGTGCACGGCGTAGCCGGTCTTGACGATGTTGATGATCTGCTTGGTGTCCCCGTCGATCAGCGCCACCTCGCCCGAATCACGCAGGGTGACCGAGAACACATTGTCGAGGTTGTACTTGTTCATCTTCTGCTTCGGGCGCTGCTCCACCGGGATCAGCACCTTGCGCGACTTCTCGATGTCCGCCAGCGAGTATTCCGGCGGGGTTGGCGGCTCTTGCTGGATGTAACGGGCCATCAGGTCGACATCCTGCTCGCTCATTTCGCCGGAGGTCTGCCAGTTCGGCATGCCGCCCGGGCTGCCGTAGGCGATGAAGACCTTCAGGTAGTCGGTACCTTTGCCCAGCGTAATGTCCGGGGTCAGTGGCTTGCCGGTTGCGCCTTTGCGCAGCACGCCATGACAGCCGGCACAACGTTCAAAGTAGATCTGCTTGGCGCGATCAAACTCCGCCTTGGTCATCGGCGGTGCTTTGGGGTTGATGTTCTGGTGCATCTCCTCCTTCGCCAGCGGCGAGCCACCGGCCTGGTAGCTGACCTCAGGCTGGGTGACCTGCTTGGTCGGGCCATCGGCCAGCGCAAACGGTGCGGCCAGTGACAGCGTGGCCAGCGCCACGGCGTGGGAGAGGGTACGCATGCTCATTGTTTTCATGGTTATCACCAACTCACTATCAAGGAAATCATGCGCTCATGATCCTCCTCGGCTTGGCTTGGGCTCCTTGATGCGAATCAACCCGATCGGGGCTGCGGCCTTGCGCCCTTTGCGTTTGCGCAAAGGGTGGGTGATTCCGGGCTTAACCTGGGCGAGAGAGGGTAGCGTACAAGCGGGTCAGCACCTGCGGCAGGCGGCGGGCATCCTGCACCACCACGTAGCCGTGGCGTCCAAACAGATGGGGCAGATATTCCCCGGCTTCATGGTCGACAGTGACGCAGAAGGGAATCAGCCCGGCCCGACGTGCTTCCAGCACCGCCTGGCGGGTGTCCTCCACCCCGTAGCGACCTTCGTAGTGATCGAGGTCATTTGGTTTGCCGTCAGATAGCAGCAGCAGCAGCCGTTGTCGCACCGGTTGCTGCAGCAGGATCTGGGTGGACTGGCGCAAGGCCGCGCCAATACGGGTGTAGTAACCGGGGCGGATGGCCTGGATGCGGCCCCGAATCAGGTCACTATGTCGTTCACCAAAGTCCTTCAGCATCAGGAAGCGCACTTCCTCGCGCCGCAAGGAGGAAAAACCGTACAGCCCGAAAGGATCACCTGTCGCTGCCAGGGCTTCGGCAAACAGCAGCAGGCTGTCGCGGATCACCTGAATCACTTGCCCGGCTTCACCCAGCCAGCTCTCGGTCGAGAGGGACAGGTCGGCCAGCAGCAGGCAGGCCATGCTGCGCTCGCCCGGTGGCCAGGCTTGATAGAGCGGTGGCTCGCTGATGGCGTGGCCGCTGCGCTTCTCGGCCAGAAAGCGGATCAGGCGGTCGATGTCAATGTCCGGGCCGCTGTTTTCCCCATAGCGGCGACTGCGCTCGGGTGCCAGCGCCTGGAATTGCCGCCGCAGGCGGCGGGCCTCAGCATGCAGGCGCTCCGGCAGCGTGGCGGGTAGCGCGTCGCGCGGCAGCATCGGCTGCACCCGGCAATGCGCCGGGATCAACTGTTGGCGGCGATAGTCCCATTCTGGTTGCAGGATACCCTCGCCCAGCGGGGTGTCATCGTAAGCGGCCGCGGGCAGGTCAAGGTCAAATTTCAGGCGGCTGGCGCGGCGCTGGGTATCGTGGCTGACGGTGAGGGTGTCCATGTCCTCCGCTGCAGCGGCATTATCCTCGTCATCATCATCGGTATTGCGGTTCACCCGCACGTACTCGTCCCAGGTGAACAGGCTCTCGGCACGAAACACCAGCAGCATGCCGTTCTTGCGCTCATCCGGGGTGTCGCGGCGCGCCCGGTAGCGCCGCCGTTTCTTGCTGTCACGGGATTCGCCCTCCCCCTCGGCGGGGGCATCACCCGGCCGTTTGGCCGCTGCGTGTTGAACGGGGGGCGAGGGGTGTAGCCACAACAGCACGGGTTGCGGTGGGCGAGTGCTGGCGGGTAGCGGCAAGGCCTGTTCCGGGTTGAGCAAGGTGGCCTGGATCACCATTTCCTGTGCGCGGGCCGTGGCGTCCGCCGGGGTGTCCCGCAGCGGCAGCAGGGCTTCGACCAGCCGCCGGTAGAGGGCTGCCAGCCCTGGCATCTGCTGCAGGCAATGCAGCGTGGCCTGCCGATTGCGCTCCAGCCAGCCCAGGCCGGATGCGGTGTCGGCCTGTGCGGCCAGCGCCATCAGCCAGAAATACAGGTCGCGGTTGAGTTGCGGGTCAGGGTACAGGTCGATCTGCTCCGGCAAGTAGAGCGACTGGCCATCGCGCCAGGCCAGCTCCACCTGCTGGCCAATGCCCGCTACCCGTTCCAGCCAGCGGCGTCGTGCGCCATGCGCGGTACCCACGGCTGTACGCAGCGTCAAGCCGGGGTCGCCGCCCATGGCATGAAAGAACAGCGGCGCGGTTCGTTCCAGACTGGACAGGCTGACGGCGGCCTGCGGGTAGCCCCGGTAGGCACTGCGCCGGATCAGCTTGTCCCATAAGCCACCTACCCAGTCTTCCATTTCAGGCTCCGAACTGGGTGAGCACCACCTGCTGCAAGGCGGCCAGGGTGTCCGGGTCGTCACTCAGCGGCTCGACCAGGGCCACCCGGCAGGCGGTCAGCGGGGACATGCCGCTCATCATCAACTTGCCGCAGTAGACCAGCAAGCGGGTGCTGACTGCTTCGTCGAGGTCGTAGCCTCCCAGTCGACGCAATTGACCGGCCAGCGTGACCAGCTGCTGGGCACGGGGGGCATCCAGCCCGCTTTCCTGCTGGATGACGGCCAGCTCGACGGCCGGTGCCGGAAAATCAAAGCTGAGCGCGACAAAGCGTTGCCGGGTCGACGGTTTCAGGGTCTTCAGCACATGCTGGTAGCCGGGGTTGTACGACACCACCAGCATGAAGCCCGGTGGCGCCTGTAATTCTTCACCGGTGCGCTCAATCGGCAGGATGCGGCGGTCATCGGTCAAGGGGTGCAGTACCACCGTGGTGTCCTTGCGCGCTTCCACCACCTCGTCCAGATAGCAGATGCCCCCACTGCGTACCGCACGGGTCAAGGGGCCGTCGCACCAGCGGGTGTCACCATCGGCAATCAGATGGCGGCCCACCAGATCCGCCGCGCTCAGATCATCATGGCAGGATACGGTAAACAGCGGCAGCCCCAGCACGGCAGCCATATGGCTGACAAAGCGGGTCTTGCCACAACCGGTCGGTCCCTTGATCAGGATGGGCAGCTGCTGGCGCCAGGCCTGCTCGAATACGGCACATTCGTCGGCCACCGGTTGATAGAAAGGGATGTGGGTGCTGGGCAGGGCAGGGGCGTTCATCTCGGGCTCCAAAGCAGGTTGCTGCCAGCATGCGCCGAGGATGATCAGGCTGCCTTGATGGATAACAAGGGAAGGCAGACCGGGTTGAAGCTGTGGCGGGTCATAAAAAAGGCGCCCCGCAGGGCGCCTTCAGTCCGGGTGAGGCTCAGGCGTCTTCGCGACCCTTGATGAAGAAGCTGGCGATATAGACCACCAGACCAATCATGAAGACCACCCCGGCCCCTTCACGCAGCCAGTAGAAGAAGGCGATCTTCTCTTGGGCAGCCATGAAGGGCAGCGGCTGGTCGCCCATGCGTTGCATCCACACCTGCAGGATGCCCGCCGCAGTGAGGAACAGGGTGATGAACACCATCGCCACTGTCATCAGCCAGAACGACCACATTTCCACTACTTGCGAGGCATTGCTGTTGGCTTCACGACCCCGCATCAGCGGCATGCTGTAGGAGATCATGGTCATCACCACCATGGCGTAAGCACCATAGAAGGCCATGTGACCGTGGCTGGCGGTGATCTGCGTACCGTGGGTCAGGTAGTTGATCGGGGCCAGCGTATGCAGGAAACCCCACACCCCGGCGCCAAGGAAGGACATCACCCCGGTACCCAGCGCCCACAGCACGGCGGCCTTGTTCGGGTGCTCACGACGGCGCTTGTTCACCGCGTTGAAGGCAAACAGCGTCATCATGAAGAAGGGGATGGGTTCAATCGCGGAGAAGATGGAACCCAGCGGCTGCCAGTAGGTCGGTGTACCGATCCAGAAGTAATGGTGGCCGGTGCCGATAATGCCGGAGATCAGGGTCATGGCGATGATCACATACAGCCACTTCTCCACCACTTCGCGGTCAATGCCGGTGACCTTAATCAGCACGAAGGCCAGCATGGCACCCATGATCAGTTCCCACACGCCTTCCACCCACAGGTGAACCACCCACCACCAGAAGTACTTGTCCAGTACCAGGTTGTGCGGATTGTAGAAGGAGAACAGGAAGAATACCGCCAGCCCCCACAGGCCGAGCATCATCACCAGGGTGATGCTGGTCTTGCGGCCCTTGAGTACCGTCATGCTCAGGTTGAACAGGAAGGACAAGGCCACCAGTACGATGCCGATTTTGGTCAGCGTGGGTTGCTCCAGGAATTCCCGGCCCATGGTTGGCAGGATGTCGTTACCGGTCATCTTGGCCAGCGTGGCATAGGGAACCGAGAGATAGCCGACAATGGTCAGCGCCCCGGCCACCAGGAATACCCAGAAGGTGAGGATGGCCAGTTTCGGGCTGTGCAGCTCCCGCTCGGACTCTTCCGGGATCAGGTAGTAGCCTGCCCCCATGAAGCCGAACAGCAGCCAGACGATCAGCAGATTGGTATGCACCATCCGTGCCACGTTGAAGGGAATGGCCGGGAACAGGAAGTCCCCGATCACGTACTGCAGGCCCATCAGCAGACCAAAGATGATCTGCCCGACAAACAGGCCAATGGCGGCAATAAAGTAAGGTTTGGCAACCGCTTGCGAAGCGTATTTCAGCTGGGCGCTCGCGGGTGCTTTGTTCCCTGCGCTTGCGGGCGGCAGGGTGGCCGTCGCGGAGGTGGTCATGCAAAGCTCCTTGCAATGCTGGAAAAGTCAGAGGAGGGCATTCGGATCAGCCTTCCTTGTTGGGGGGCCACTTGCTGGTATCAATCTCACCCGTGTATTTGAGGAAGGCCACCAGATCGTCCAGCTCGCTGTCGGTCAGATGGAAGTTCGGCATCTGACGACGACCCGGTGCGCCGGTGGGTTGTGCCTTGATCCAGGCCTTGATGAACTCGGGGCCACGACGGGTATAGACATTACCCAGCTCCGGTGCAAAGTAAGCGCCTTCACCCAGCAGGGTGTGACAGCCAATGCAGTTATTGACTTCCCACAGTCGCTTGCCGCGCACCACTTGCTCGGTCAGGTTGGCACTGTTGTCCCGTTTGGGGGATGTCCGGACGGTATCCACGGTCAGACCGACAAACAACAGGAAGAAAAACACCCCCCCACCATAGAACATGTTGCGCGCGGCCGATTTGGTAAAGCTGGCGCTCATTGCGACCTCCCTTTCTAGATTTGGCCGGAATGCCGGCTGGTCAGGGAGGACTGTACGTTTTGCGGGCTAGCCGAGGCATTGATGCGTATCAATCAATCCCGGGCGCATCCGCCTTGGGTCGGAGCGTGGTCAAGCGTGTGCATCGCCGTGTGCGGGTAACTGGCGACGCAGCCGGTGGTGGCGTTGCCAGGCCTGGCACCCCAGCTGCAGCAGGGTACCCCACAGCAGCAACAGGCTGGTCGCCAGCAGCCAACGCCCCCACAGCGGGTAGGCAATCCAGCACAAGGCGCAGGCCTGGACACCCAGCCATAATTGCAAGTTGCGCCGGGCATGCTGCTCACTGATGAAATCCTGCAGGCTGGGCAGTTTGTAACGCGGCGGGGCCAGGTTCTTCAGGTCCAGCCACAACAGGAAAGGTACGATACGGTGCAGCATGCCCAGGACCAATGTGAGTGCCAGCCCGCACAGCCAGCCCCAGCCCAGCAAGCGCCCCAGCCAACCGGGCAGCGTTTGCCAGCTGAACAGCGGCCACAGCAACAACAGTACGGATAGCCATGCCAGCGCCAGCCGCCAGTAGGGCAGCAGCCATTCGCTATGGCGTCGGGTCTGTTGCAGCCGACGCCAGGTCAGCCCGCAAAAGCACAGCGCCGGGAGCCAGGCCCACAAGCTGCCGCCCTGATCGGGCCAGCGGGCCATGCACAGCGCGGCCAGTAACAGGCAAGTGGGCCAGCCCCACCAGGCATGCCGCTGCCAGACGGGCGGGTAAGGGGGCGTCATCAGAAACAAGGGCGCCACGCTTTGTGCCACGGCCATGATCAGCAGCAGCACCCAGCCTTGCGCCAACAGGCGGTGCCACACCAGCAGGCGGGCCAGTGGCAGCGGCAGCTGACCGGTCAGCACCTGCAGCATGGCGCCGCCCAGCAACAGGGTCAGCAGCAGGCACAGCAGCGCCATGCGCAGACTGCGGCTGCTGCCATCCCGTGTCGGCAAACGCCACACCTGCCACAGCAAGGTGGCCAAATGCAGGGCTACCACAGTGAACAGCACACTGGTCAGCTGTAACCAGAATGGGGAAAATTCCTGCAGAAATGCCGTGATCAGGCTGAGGGTGCCCAGTTGCCAGCCGCCCCACAGGCCGATCGTCCACCAGCCGGGCTGACTGCAGCGCCAGCCGGAGAGCACCGCCAGCAACTGCAGCAGCGCACCGAGCATGATGTTACCGAGCACGCCCAGCGTAAACAGGTGCAGCGGAATCAGCAGTGAGAGTGAGGGGTAGGCCCCCTCGCTCCAGCCCAGCGCCAGCAAGGCGGGCAGCAGCCAGAGCAGCCCGGCGACGAAGAAGCGTAGCGGTAGCGTCAGTGGCGGAGCCTGATCCAGCTGGGGCAGCACTGCGGTCACGGCAAGGTCAGGGTCAGCACCACGCCGCTATAGTCCGGCAACATCTCGCTGTCGTAAAACACCCCGCGCTGCTGCAGGTAGGGCAGCAGCGGTTGCGGAAAATGCGGTAACAGGTATTGCAGCTGGCTGCCCGCCGCTGCCGTGTCTACCGCATCCAGGATGATTTCCATCGGTTCGGGTGGCACCATGCCGCGCAGGTCACGCGGCGACATGATGCCGCTCCTGCCAGCGTTGCGCGATATCCGGAATGCGCTGCTCGCACATCGGGTAGAGAATGTTTTCTTCTTTCACATTATGTTGCTGGATCAGGATCAGCAGGGTGTCGGCATGACCAATGGCCGCCGAGCGGTCGCGCTGCTGTATGCCATGCTGCAGCGCATCCAGTTCATCCCGTATCTGCTGGTGCTCAAAGCGCATGACCTGGGTCGGCCCGCTGCGATTGCCGGTGACCGCCTCAAAGGCAGGGAACAGTAGTTGCTCTTCATCGACAAAATGCTGCAGCAGGCTGCCGCTGAAGCGGGCAAACAGGCGCTCGGCCTGCAGCCAGTCACTGTTGCGCAAGGTGTTTTCCAGGGTGGTGTACAACTCGTCACACTGGCGGTGTTCAAGGGTGAGGGTAGTGGTGAGCGACATCATGCGCATCCTTCCGGAACAGGGGTCCAGTGTCCCCCTTGTCCGGACGGTTCTGAATGATGCGCATCAAGAAATGTTTGATCCTGCATGCTTGCTGCGCGTGGGGGCCGCTGGTGCAGGCGGCTTGACCCATCTGACCTGAAAGGCAGATACGGCCAGAGTTGACCGGGCTATAATGGGCCCGTCTCCGGATATCCTCCATCAAAGGCCATCATGACGGTTGCAGCGCCTGCTTCTACCTTCTCCCCGATCCGCAGCAAGGCAGACCCGCGCCTGTCGACACGGGAGGTGTTGAATTGCCTGTTGCTGGAAGGCGTGCTGAGGGAGGCGGAGATTGCGGACTTCCTGATTCCGGCGCGAACCTCGGTGCATGGTGATGTACACCCGTTTACCCTGATTGCAGCGCAGAACTGGCACAGCGCCAAGCCACCGCACGCGCTGGTGGACATGGACTGGCTGGGACACTGGCTGGCCGGGCGGGTGGGTTTGCCCTATCTGGTGATTGATCCGCTGAAAATCGACGTGGCCAGTGTGGGTGGGGTGTTGACCCAGGCCTATGCCAGCCGCCATGGCATCTTGCCGGTGGCGGTGGATCGTAACAGCGTGACGGTGGCGACTGCCGAGCCCTTTGCCCGTGCCTGGGAGGAGGAGCTGACGCAGATTCTCGGCTTGAAGATCAAGCGGGTGCTGGCCAATCCGCAAGACATTGCCCGTTACTTGCCGGAATTCAATAATCTGTCCCGCTTCGTCAAGCAGACCGTGGCACAGGGTGGGCAGCAGCCGCAGCTGGCCAATTTTGAGCAGCTGGTGCAACTGGGGCGACGCGGTGATGTCGATGCCAACGACCACCATGTGGTGGCACTGGTCGACTGGCTGTTCCAGTATGCCTATGAGCAGCGTGCGTCGGACATTCATGTCGAGCCGCGCCGCGAGAGTGGCAACGTGCGCTTTCGGATCGACGGCGTGCTGCACCCGGTGTATCAGGTGCCCGCCACGGTGATGAATGCCATTGTCGCCCGCATCAAGGTGCTGGGGCGGATGGATCTGGCCGAGAAGCGGCGACCACAGGATGGCCGCATCAAGACCAAGTCGCCGGATGGCCGTGAAATCGAGCTGCGCCTGTCCACCTTGCCTACCGCCTTTGGTGAGAAGCTGGTGATGCGCATCTTCGACCCGCAGGTGCTGATTCGCAACTTCGCCGAGCTGGGTTTCAGTCGGGACGACAGCCAGCGCTGGCAGGGCTATGTGAACCAGCCGCACGGCATCGTGCTGGTTACCGGGCCGACCGGCTCCGGCAAGACCACCACCTTGTACACCACCCTCAAGCAACTGGCGAACGATGAGGTGAATGTCTGCACGGTGGAAGACCCGATTGAAATGGTCGAGCCCGCATTCAACCAGATGCAGGTGCAGCCGCAGATCGACCTCGACTTTGCCGCCAGTGTGCGGGCGCTGCTGCGGCAGGACCCGGACATCATCATGGTGGGCGAAATCCGCGACCGCGACACGGCGGACATGGCGGTACAAGCGGCGCTGACCGGGCATCTGGTGCTATCCACCCTGCATACCAATGATGCCCCTTCGGCCATCATCCGCCTGCGTGAGCTGGGGGTACCGCCGTATCTGATCAGCTCGACCGTGGTCGGGGTGATGGCGCAGCGGCTGGTGCGTACCCTGTGCCCGCACTGCAAGGAGCCGGGCGCACCGGATGAGGCGTTGTGGAACGAGCTGCTGGCCCCGCGCCGTGGCCCCCTGCCCACTGGGGCCTACCGGGCCAAGGGTTGTCTGGAATGCCGGATGACCGGCTTTCGGGGCCGCATCGGTCTGTATGAGATGATGAGCATCAGCACCGGCTTGCGCCACAAGATTGCCACCGGGGTGGAGCTGGATGCCTTGCGCGCCGAGGCGGTGCAGGAGGGCATGCGCACCCTGCGTCTGGCCGGGGCGCAGAAAGTGGCCGCCGGGCTCACCACCGTAGAAGAAGTCATGAAAGTGGTGCCCAGCGAGCGGGGCTGATGTCGCATCTGCAGGACGTTTACACGGCTAATGCATTAGCTCTCTTTATTCATTCCATGAGAATTGATCGGTTGTGCCGGGCTTGACCGGTGCAACAGAATGACCCTCGACACACAGAGCTGGTACCAAGCCAGCCGCGACCTCAGGCCCTGTTCAGGGTCAGGTCCTGTCTCGGGGGATGACATGACTGACAGTATGAGCTTGACCGCGCCGGGCGTCGGCCACCCGGTACGGGCCCGCATCCGTTGGGCGCAGAATGGTGTGGCCTGGGGCTTTCTGGCCCCCTACCTGCTGCTGTTTGGGCTGTTCTGGCTGTACCCGATTACTGATGCCCTCTGGCTGATGCTGCACGACACCCGGCAGCAACCCGCGCTGTGGGCACCGCTCAGCAACCTGAGCCGCCTGTGGTCCGACCCGATGCTGTGGACCGCATTGCGCAACACCCTGCTGATCATCCTGCTGCAAGTGCCATTCATGCTGCTGCTGGCCACCGCACTGGCGGTGGCGCTGGCTTCACCCAACCTGCGCTGGCGCGCCCTGCATCGCTTTGCCCTGTTTGTGCCGGTGGTGGTGGGTGAAGTGGCTTACGCGGCGCTGTTTCGTTTGCTGTTCAATGACCAGTTCGGTGCGGTCAACCAGTGGTTGACCAGCCTGGGCGTCGGGCCAGTGGAATGGCTGAACTCACCCCACGGCGCTACGGCAGTGATCGCCATCGCGCTAACCTGGCGCTGGACCGGCTACAACGCCATCCTGTTGCTGGCCGGGGTGCAGCAGATTCCGGCGGACCTGTACGAGGCCGCGCGACTGGATGGGGCATCGCGCTGGCAGCAGTTCTGGTTCATCACCCTGCCACGGTTGAAGAATGTGCTGTTGTTCTGCATGGTGCTGTCGCTGATTGGCACGCTGCAGTTGTATGCCGAGCCTGCGCTGATCACCTCCGGTGGCCCCGGAGATGCTACCTTGACCTTGTCGCTCTACATGTACCGGCAAGGCTTCCGCATGTTCGATTTTGGCTATTCCGCCATGGTGGCCTGGCTGATCGTACTGCTGGCGGTGCTGGGTGCGCTGATCCAGTTCAAGCTGGTCGGGCGGGAGGACTAAGCCATGCAGAAACTGCGCCCCTTCACCGCACTGCTGTTCAACGGCGGCATGTTGCTGCTGTCTCTGCTGTGGTTATTGCCACTGTGGCTGATGCTGGTGTTTGCCAGCCATGATGATGCCGCCCTGTATCAAACCCCCTTGCCGTGGCTGCCGGGCAAGGAACTGTTGGCCAATCTGGCGGTACTGCAGGAGCGTGCGCCGTTCTTCACCGCGCTGGCGAACAGTGCGCTGCTGTCCAGTACTTACACCGTGGTCGGACTGCTGGTATCTGCCATGGCGGGCTATGCCTTTGCCCGCTTCCGCTTTACCGGACAGAAGCTGACCTTTTCGCTGGTGATGTTCACCCTCACCATCCCGCTCAGTGCGGTGCTGATTCCGCAGTATCTGCTGATTGCCCGCGACCTGGGGCTGGCCAACAACCGCTTCGGCGTGCTGCTGCCCTATATGGCCAATGCGCTCGGGGTGTTCTTCATGCGGCAGATTTTCCTCAGCCTGCCGCAGGAGGTGTTGGATGCTGCCCGGATGGATGGCGCGGGTGAGTGGCAGGCGTTCTGGCGGGTGGCGCTGCCGATGGTCAAACCGGGGCTGGCGGCCTTGGGCATTTTGCTGTTTCTGTCGGCCTGGACCGACTACCTGTGGCCGATGCTGGTATTGAGTGACGACAACATGATGACTGCACCGGTCGCTATCGGGCGACTGGTGAATGGATTCCGGGTGCACTGGGGGGGCGTGATGGCCGGTGTGCTGGTAATGACGCTGCCATTTGTGCTGCTGTTCCTGTTCTTGCAGCGGCAGATTGTGGCAGGCATGACGGCGGGCGCCGTCAAATAACAGGGTGCAACTGCCCCCGAGACACCAGACCAACAGAGTGGGAGACATGAAATGCCGTTTGTCCGTCAGCCGTCCCGTATTGCCAAAGCTGTTCTCTATACGCTTTTGATTGCGGCGCCAACGCTGCACGCTGCCCCCAGTGGCGAGATTACCGTCTGGGCTTGGGATATTGCCGCCGATGCCCTGCGCAAGGTGACGCCAGCGTTCAACAAGCAGTATCCCGGCGTCAAGGTGGTGGTCAAGGAGCTGTCGACCGATCAGGTTTATGAACAGGCGCTGGCCGCCTGTGCAGCCAAAGGGCAGGGGCTGGCCGATGTGGTGATGCTGGAGAACAGCGCCGCCGAGAAATACTGGAAACAGTTCCCGCAGTGCTTTGCCACGCTGGAGCGTTTCGGTGTGCAGCAGCTGAACAAGGATTTCCCGGCCTTCAAATGGGCTGAGCTGCAGGCGGGAGGGCACACCTATGCGCTGCCATGGGATTCCGGCCCGGTGGCGGTGTTCTACCGGCGCGACCTTTACCAGCAGGCGGGTATAGACGCCAGCAAGATTGAAACCTGGGATGATTTCAAGGCAGCAGGCCTCAAGCTGTCCAAAGCCACCAACGGGCAGGTGAAGATGGCGATGTCCAACCACCTGACCGGTGACAGCTGGTTCTCAATGCTGGCCAATCAGAACCGCTGCTCCTACTTTACCCAGAGTGGCAACGACATCCGCATTACCATCAACCAGCCTACCTGCGTGAAGGCGATGTCCAAGCTGAAGGATCTGGTCTCGTCCGGCATCATTGGCACCGGCGACTGGGATGGACGCCTGCAGGCGCTCAAGGCCAACAAGGCTGCCTCGGCGGTGGACGGTGCCTGGTATGAAGGCTCCATCCGCGACACCATGCCGGAGCAGAGCGGCAAATGGGGCGTCTATCTGATGCCGGCGTTCAACAAGGGCGGGCTGCGTGCCGCCAATAATGGCGGCTCGGCGCTGGCGATTTCGGGTACCAGCAAATCGCAGGACGCAGCCTGGGCCTTCGTCAAGTTTGCACTGGCCACCAAGGACAGCCAGGGCATCTTCCTGAAGAATGGACTGGTGCCGTCTTACCTGCCTGCGCTGCACAGTCCGGATGTGGAAGCCGCGCAGCCCTACTGGGGCGGGCAAAAGATCTGGCCGACCATACTGGCAACCCAGCAACACATTGTCAGTGTGCGCAGCACACCGTTCATGTCGGCCGCTTCACAAGTGGTGGTCAAGGTGCAGAACGATTTCCTGCAAGGCAAATACCCGGATGCCCAGCAGGCGCTGGATGAAGCCGCCAAGCAGATTGCCCAGTCTACCGGGCTGAAGATCGGCTCCTGAGGCTGCTCAGTAATGCGGCGGGATGTCATCCGCCGCATTCAGCGGGCGACTGTGCTCCAGCGCCCGCAGCTGCTGTGCCATTTGTACCAGTTCATACTGCAGGCGGTCGATCTGCTGTTGCTGCTTGGCTACCAGCTGGTTCAGGCTGTCCAGCAGGTCATCCTGCAGGCTGAATTTGATTTCCAGATTGGTAATGCGCTCTTCCATGTGTGCTTTCCTGAAGTGGGTGCCGGGGCGCTACAATAGCGCCTTTGCATGACGATTGTCACCGGGAGGGCACCGTGCGGGTGCAGTATTATCATAATCCGGCTTGCTCCAAATCACGACAAGGGCTCGCCACCCTGCAGGCTCGCGGTATTGAGGTGGAGCTGGTCTCCTACTTGCAACAGCCGCCGTCAGTCGAGGAACTGGATCGCCTGTTGCAGCGGCTGGGCATGGATGATCCGCGCCAGTTGATGCGGCAGCAGGAAGCCGAGTTCAAGGAACTGGGTCTGGCGGAGGCTTCGCTGAGTCGGGCGCATTTGCTGGCGGCCATGGTGGCCCATCCTCGGCTGATTGAACGTCCCATTGTGGTGTGCGGTGAGCAGGCGCTGGTGGCGCGACCCAGCGAGCGGCTGGCGCCGTGGCTGGATGCGCTGTTCGGAGCGTCTGCCGCGTGAATCTGGAGCGCATGCTGCATAGCCAGGGTTTTGGCAGCCGCAAGCAGTGCCGGGCGCTGATCGAAGCGGGGCGGGTGGCACTGGGTGGTGAACCCTGTCTGGACTGGCGTTACGAGCAGGACTGGCAAGACACTTGCTTCCATGTTGATGAGACTGAATGGCGGTACCGGGCGCAGGTGTACCTGATGTTGCACAAGCCGGCAGGTTACGAGTGTTCGCAGCAGCCACAGCATCACGCCAGCGTGTTCGCCCTGTTGCCGGAGCCCCTGCGCCTGCGCGGGGTGCAGCCTGCCGGGCGGCTGGATCAGGACACCACAGGCTTGTTATTGCTGTCCGACGATGGACCGTGGCTGCATGCGCTGATGCATCCGCGGCGCCATGTCCCCAAACGCTATCTGGCCCAGCTCAAACACCTGCTCAATGATGAACAGCTGCATAGCTTGCAGAGTGGTGTGCTGCTGCATGGCGAGACCGTACCATTGGCCGCGCATGATACGCAGCGGGTGTCGGAGCGGAGCCTGTCGCTGACCATCGAGCAGGGCAAATACCATCAAGTGAAACGCATGGTGGCTGCGGCGGGCAATCGGGTGGAAGGACTGCACCGGGCGCAGATTGGGTGTCTGGCTCTGGGTGAGCTACCCTTGGGGGCCTGGCGCTATCTCAGCGCAGAAGAAGTCTTGATGGCCACACAAACACCCTGAAACACGCCGACGAACGGCACCCCTCACGGGCAGCTACGCTGTCTAAAATGAAAATTCCCGTTGGCAAAGACGGGTTGTCTTCGTAACCGTGAGGTAGCCACAATGAAGCCGTTGTCCTTTGATCTTGACCTCGACAAACACCTGAATGCCACGCTGGTGGTGGCATGCACGGCCTGCGGGCATGAAATGCGAAGACATCTGAAAAGTACGGCGCCGGATACCGTGCTACGCTGCGACTGCGGGCACGAAGCCACTATGACCACCCATCACCTGCTGGCCGCCCAGCGACGGCTGGCCAGTATCAAATCGGCCTATCAGGTCGCCGCCTGAGCGGCATGACCTGGCTGACGAACACGGGCCCTGCGGGGCCCGTTGTCATTGATATGTACCATGCGCCTTACTGACCGATCCAGTGTTGCAAGTCCGGGTGGGCCATGCCGGGACTGAATTCGGTTACCTGATACTCAGCGACCCCACCGGTGTAAAACGGGTCGGTGGCCAGTAGGGCATCCAGCCGCTCACGGGGCATGTTCACCGCCAGAATCGCCCCACCCGTGCGTGGCACTTTGCGCCCGGACGCCAGAAAGCAGCCCTCGGCATAAGCCGCGTTCAGCCATTCCACATGCGCAGGAATCAAGGCATCCACCTGTTCCAGCGTCGCAATGTAATGCAGAGAGATGAAGTACATGGGAAGCTCATTACAATAAAAACGCTAATATAGCGTTATATAATATAGCAAGCAATATTAATGGTGGCATGGAAAGAAAAAGGCATTGTGACGGACAGAATGCCGGGTGTGTGCTACCAGAAAAGCAGCCTGTCGTTGCCGCTCAGCGCGGTGTCACGCGGGCTTCGCCGCCTCCGCTGAGGACTTGCACCTTGTCGCCAATCCGGAAGGCCTGATCGGCTTCCTGCACAATGGCAATCATGCGGCCGCTGTCGAGTTTTACCGTGATCTCGAGGCCATCCCGCTTGGTCGCAGCCCGCTCCGCTGCGCTACCGGCCAGGCCACCCAGAATGCCACCGACCACGGCACCCACGGTCTGGCCGCTGCCCTTGCCAACATGGCTACCGGCGATGCCGCCAATCACGGCGCCCCCAGCGGCACCCACGCCGCTATTGCTGCCCTCAATGATCACCTGGCGCACATTCTGCACCACGCCGAATTCCACAGTCTGTGCGGTACGCGCACTGCCTGCACTGTAGACATTGCCGGACTTGCTGGAGGCACAGCCAAACAGCAGGCCACTGCTGAGCAGCAGTGCCAGGAGCAAACGGGGGGCGGGAAGGTTCATGGCGAACTCCGGATGAGGGTCAAAGGCTGGGACCGCTCAGCGGGCAGAAAGTGCCCGGCAGGCCGTGGCATTGTGACCACGATCATGGTCCCACTATAGGCTTAGCGATGGCCAAACACAAGCCACAGCGCGTAGCTCCAGCAGGCAAGGCAGATCACCAGCGCCACCAGTACGGCGGCACTGCCAAGGTCTTTGGCCAGCTTGGCAAGGTCGTGCCGCTCGGGCGAAGCGAGGTCAACCACCGCCTCAATGGCGGAGTTGAGCAGCTCGATGACCAGTACCGAGAGGGTGGTGGCCAGCAGGCCCAGCTTCAGCGGGATGCTGACTGGCAGCCACAGGCCGAGGGGCAGCAGCAGCACAATCGCCACCATCTCCTGACGGATGGCCGACTCGCGCCGCCAACCCGCCTTGAAGCCGTCGATAGAGTAACCAAAAGCATGTATCAGTCGGGTCAGTCCGGTTTTTCCGGGTTTCATGCCAGCACCACGTCGTATTGTTCCTGATTGTATTGACTCTCGACCTGCAGGCGGATCGGCTTGCCGATGAAATCGGCCAGCTGGGCAAGGCTTTGTGATTCCTCATCCAGAAACAGGTCGATCACGCCTTGCGAGGCAAGGATGCGGTATTCTCGCGCATTGAACTGGCGTGCCTCGCGCAGGATCTCGCGCAGGATCTCGTAGCACATGGTCTGTGCCGTCTTGATCTCGCCCCGCCCCTGACAGGTCGGGCAGGGTTCACACAGGATGTGCGCCAGGCTCTCGCGGGTGCGCTTGCGGGTCAGCTCCACCAGCCCGAGATTGGTGAAGCCGTTCACCGTCACCCGGGTGCGGTCGCGTGCCATCGCCTTGCTGAGCTCCTGCAGTACCGTCTGCCGGTGCTCCGGGTTGTCCATGTCGATGAAGTCGATCAGGATCATGCCGCCGAGGTTGCGCAGGCGCAGCTGGCGGGCAATGGCTTGGGTGGCTTCCAGATTGGTCTTGAAGATGGTGTCGTCAAAGTTGCGGGTACCAACAAAGCCGCCGGTATTGACGTCGATGGTGGTCATCGCCTCGGTCTGGTCGATGATCAGGTAACCACCAAATTTGAGGTTAACCCGTCGCGACAGCGCCTTTTCGATCTCGCCTTCCACCGCATGGGTTTCAAACAGCGGCCGCTCACCGGTGTAGTACACCACTCGCTCCAGCACCCCGGCGACATACTGCTCAGCAAAATGCTGCATCTTCTGGAAGGTCTCGCGCGAGTCGACCAGAATGCGCTTGGTTTCCGGGTTGACGAAATCGCGCAGCACGCGCAAGGGCATGGACAGGTCCTGAAACAGCAGACTCTGTGCCGGTTCCCGCTTGGCGGCATCTTGAATGCTGCGCCAGATTTTTTGCAGATAGTCGATATCGGCACGCAGTTCGTCGTCTTGAGCGGTTTCCGCACTGGTGCGCAGGATGTAACCGTGCTGGTTATCCGCTGGCAGCAGGCGGGTGAGGCGCTCTTTCAGTGCCTCGCGCTCGCTGTCGTTACCAATGCGCTGCGAGATGCCTATATGGTGTTCCTGTGGCAGCAGCACCAGAAAACGGCCCGCCAGCGAAATCTGGGTGGAGAGGCGCGCACCTTTGGTGCCGATCGGGTCCTTGATCACCTGCACCACCACGGTCTGCCCCTCGTGCAGCAGCTTCTCGATGCGCAGGTCCGGGTTCGGGTGGTGGCGCTGCTCGAACAGATCGGCAATGTGCAGGAAGGCGGCGCGTTCCAGCCCGATCTCAATGAAGGCAGACTGCATGCCAGGCAGTACCCGCCGCACCTGGCCGAGGTAAATGTTGCCGACCAGCCCGCGCTGCGCTTCACGTTCGATGTGCAGCTCCTGCACCACACCGTCTTCCATCACCGCCACACGGGTTTCCTGCGGGGTGACATTGATGAGGATGTCCTGATTCATGGGGTATCCGGCTCAGTCCAAGGTTCGCGGCAGTACATCATAGCCAAACTGGCTTAACAGCTGCCCGGTTTCATACAGGGGCAGGCCCATTACGCCGGTATAGCTGCCTTCCAGATGGGTTACAAACAAGGCCGCCAGTCCCTGGATGCCATAGGCCCCAGCCTTGTCCATCGGCTCCCCGGTTTCGACATAGGCGGCGATCTCGGCGTGACTGAGCGGACGGAACTGCACGGTGGTGACCACATTGTCCACCCGCAGCGTGCGGCCATCAGTCACGGCGACGGCGGTCATCACCTCGTGGCAGCGGCCTGAATAGCGGGACAACATCTGGGCGGCATCGGCCCCATCCTGCGGTTTGCCCAGTACCTGATCATCGAGTACCACACAGGTGTCGGCAGCGAGCAGCAGACGGCCTTGCTTTTCAATGTCCGGCAACCGTTGCCAGGCCGCACTGGCCTTTTCCTTGGCCATGCGGCAGACATAGTCGGCAGCGTGTTCGGACGGGAACGGGGTTTCGTCGATATCGGGGATCACCACATCAAAGCTGACACCAATTTGTGTCAGCAGTTCGCGGCGACGCGGACTGTTTGAAGCCAGAAAGATGGGCAGGGTCTGCATGCGGTTGCGCTGTGGTTGGGATGCAATCCGCATTGTACCGGTAGAATGCCTATTCGCGGTGATAAGGGTGGTTTTGCAGGATGGTGTGGGCGCGGTAGAGCTGTTCGGCCAGCAGCACGCGGGCCAGACCATGCGGCAAGGTCATTGGTGACAGTGACAGCAGCTGACGTGCACGCTGCTTGATTTCCGGGTCCAGCCCGTCCGCGCCACCGATCACCAGCGCCACATCGCGGCCATCCTGCTGCCACTGCCTGAGTTGCTGGCTGAGCTCCATGGTGCTCCAGCGCGCACCCCGTTCGTCCAGCGCGATCAGGTGGCAGTCACGCGGCAAGGCGTCCAGAATGCGCCCCTTCTCGGCGGCCATGATCTGCTCGGCAGTTTTACCACCGCCGCGTTTTTCCGGTTTGAGCTCGACCAGCTGAATGGTCAGCTCGCGCGGCATGCGGCGGGCGTACTCGGCGTAGCCCGCCTCGATCCAGTCGGGCTGTTTCTGCCCGACAATGATCAGCCACAGCTTCATGGCAGAGCAGGCTTACAGCCGCACCGGGCGGGCCAGATCGGCCGGCTTCATGTCGTCGTATTTCTCCATCGGCTGATGGATCCACGGATTGTCGGCCAGGTAGCGGGCGGTGTAGTCCGGCACGAACACCGAGCATTCCTTCTGCCACAGCACGCCGGTACGAATGTCCTGGATCTGCGGATAGCGCTGCTTCAGCTCTTCCACCACCCGACGCAGGGTGACGCCGGAATCCACCAGATCGTCCACCAGCAGCACGCGGTCGCCCAGCGTTTCCGTCGCCATGGTCAGGTGCTCGGAAATCACCAGCCGGTTTTGTACACGGCCCCCTTCTTCGCGATAGGAAGAGGTGAACATGATGGCCAGTGGCACATCAAAAATGCGGGCCAGTACATCCCCCACCCGCAAGCCGCCACGGGCAATGCACACCACCTGATTGAACTGCCAGCCCGATACCTGGATGCGGTGACCCAGGTCTTCGATCAGGCTGTGATAGTCGTCCCAATTGACGTGAAGATCCGCCATGCTCTGTTTTCCTTGTTCTGGGAGGGGCTGCTCATTCGCCCTGCCGGGGCATCGGGGTCGGCTTCTGGCCGCCCCACAACTGCTCCAGACTGTAATACTGACGCACGGCGGGTTGCATGACGTGGACCACCACATTGCCGAGGTCTACCAGCACCCATTCGCCGTACTGCTCGCCTTCAACGGAGAGCACCGGCACGCCTTGCTCTTTCATCTTGACGGCTACATTATTGGCCAGGGCCTTGACCTGACGATTACTGTCACCGCTGGCGACGATCAAGGCGTCCCACAACGGGGTGAGGTGGCCGACGTCCAGCACCACGATGTCCTTGGCCTTGACGTCTTCCAGTGCATCCACCACTGCGGCCTTGATTGCAGCGAGTTCCATATCAGTTCCTGCCGGCTCCATGATAGAGCCCGTTATCAAAGATAAAGCGCCGCACAGCGTCGGGCAGCAAACCTGCCGTCGGCTCGCCCAAGGCGAGGCGCTGACGCAGATCGGTTGCCGAGACGGTGACGGGCGGCGCAGATAAAACGTATATTTTACCGTGACTTAGCCTTGGTCGGCTAGGGGGTAGCTGATTTTTGCTGACCCAGTCCGCCACATCGGGGTACAGACCCGCCTGTAAATCACTGCCGGGACGCTGCGCCACCACCAGATGGGCCAGCCGCACAATGCCCTGCCAGTCACGCCAGCGGTGCAGCTGCTGCAGCGAGTCGCCGCCTATCAGAAACAACAAAGGGGCCTCGTTGCCAATCTCTTGTCGAATTTCCGTCAGCGTGTCTACGGTATAGCACGGTGTGGTGCGAAACACCTCGCGCGCGTCTACCGCCAGTCCAGTTTCACCCGCTACCGCCAGCTGGCACATGGCGAGCCGCTCAGCCGGGCTGGCCTGGGCGGTGTCGCGGTGCGGCGGCTGGCCAGTGGGCAGCAGGCGAACCTGGTCGCCGGGCCAGGTCAGCTGCAGCTCATCACGCAGGGCGCGGGCAATGTGCAGATGGCCGTTATGGATCGGGTCAAAGGTGCCGCCAAACAGGGCGTGTACGGGATGCTCGCCCATGCCTGGCCTTACTGGCGGATTTCCCCATTGCCGAATACCACATACTTCTGGCTGGTCAGCCCATCCAGCCCCACCGGGCCGCGTGCATGCAGCTTGTCGGTAGAGATGCCGATCTCGGCGCCCAGCCCGTACTCGAAGCCATCGGCAAAACGGGTGGAGGCATTGATCATCACCGAGCTGGAGTCCACCTCGCGCAGGAAACGTCGCGCCTTGCTGTAATGCTCGGTGATGATGCTGTCGGTGTGGTGCGAGCCATAGTGGTTGATGTGTTCGATAGCCGCATCCAGATCCGCCACGATGCGGATCGACAGGATCGGTGCCAGGTATTCCGTCACCCAGTCTTCCTCAGTGGCGGCCTTGATGCCGGGCAGCAGGGCCTGGGTGGCCGGGCAGCCACGCAGTTCGACCTCCTTGCGCCGGTAAATGTCCGCTAGCTGTGGTAGTACCGTGGCGGCGATGTCCTGATGTACCAGCAGGGTTTCCATGGTGTTGCACGGTGCGTAGCGCTGGGTCTTGGCGTTGTCGGCCACCCGGATGGCCATGTCTACATCGGCATCGTTGTCGATGTAGACATGGCAGATGCCGTCCAGGTGCTTGATCACCGGTACCCGTGCATCACGGCTGATGCGCTCGATCAGCCCCTTGCCACCGCGTGGCACGATCACGTCCACGTATTCCGGCATGGTAATCAAGAGGCCTACAGCGGCGCGGTCGGTGGTGTCGACCACCTGTACCGCTTCAGCGGGTAAACCGGCTTGCTCCAGGCCATCCCGAATGCAGCGGGCCAGGACCTGGTTGGCGCGGATGGCTTCCGAGCCGCCGCGCAGAATGGTGGCATTGCCGGATTTTAGGCACAAGGCGGCGGCGTCAATGGTCACATTGGGCCGAGCCTCATAGATGATGCCGATCACCCCTAGCGGCACCCGCATCTTGCCCACCTGAATGCCGGTCGGGCGATATTTGAGCTCGGTGATTTCGCCAATCGGGTCGGCCAGCGCGGCAATCTGCTGCAGCCCCTCGATCATGGTGGCAATCGCCTTGTCCGACAGGGCCAGCCGATCAAGCAGCGCGCTGTCCAGTCCGGCGGCGCGCGCGGCGTCCAGATCGGCCTGGTTGGCCGCCACCAGCTCGCTGCGACGGGATTCGATCGCCTCGGCGATGGCCAGTAGCGCGGCATTCTTTTGCGCGGTTTCAGCACGGGCCATCAAACGCGAGGCGGCTCGGGCTTGTTGGCCCAGCCCTTGCATATAGGCGTGGAGGTCGGTTGACATGTGAAAAGGTCCGGCATGTTCAGGGAATCAACTGATTCTACACAGCCCGCCGGGGACTGTCAGCGGGGCAGGCTTGCAGTGAAGGGGAAAGTTATGGATAATTCGCCTTCCGCTCGCCCGGGTGGTGAAATTGGTAGACGCGCCGGACTCAAAATCCGGTTCCGCAAGGAGTGTCGGTTCGATTCCGACCCCGGGCACCACGAATTCCGGCTTTGTGCCGCCAAACCCCGCCAGACCTCAGGTCAGCGGGGTTTTTGTTTTGTGGCCAAGACAGCACCCGGTGTCGCTTTTATGCCGCCGGAAGTCGGCTATGGTGTCGCATTGGCGCACCACTCAGGATAGATGGCCGTGCTTCTTTTTCATCTTTCTGTCACAATTCGCGCCGAATTGAGCGGGGCAGCATCCGCAAGGATGAGAGACCCGCTTGCATGAATCCATTTTGTTTCCAAAAATCAAGTTGTTGCATTGCATGCCTGTAAAGGGAGGGCACGTCATGTCCAATTTTCTGACCACATTGATCGCCAAGGTCTCTCCGCGCGAAGAGAAGTTTTTTGACTGGTTCAACCAGCATGCCGACTTGGTCGTCAATGCTGCCAAGCATCTGGCGGCCATGAGCGCCGAGCAGGACCATTCCTTCAAAGGGCATTTTGAAGCCATCGAAGGTCTGGAGCGTCAGGCGGATGATGTGTCGCGGGAAATCCTGCTGGCACTGCACCGCACTTTTGTGACGCCGTTTGACCGTGGCGAGATCAAGGATCTGGCGACTGCGCTGGACGACGTGATCGACATCATCGAACAGATTCCGGTGCGTGCTTCCATGTACGGTCTGACCCGCTTCACGCCGGAAATGGCTGCACTGGGCCAGATCGTGCTGCGTGCAACCGAGAAGCTGAAAGAAGCGGTGGCGATGCTGAACGACATGAACCATGCCGATCGCATCATCAAGGCCTGCCATGACGTCACGGTGATCGAAGACGATGCCGACCGCGTGATGCGCAACGGCATCTCCCGCCTGTTTGCCGAAGAGACTGAAGCCCGGGTCCTGCTGGCCACCAAGGAGCTGTACGAGCTGTACGAAGCCGCGGTGGACCGTTGCGAAGATGCCGCGGACGTGATCCACAGCGTGGTGCTGGAACGGATCTGAGGCCCGCGCCATGACGACTCATCTGATGCTGATGGTCGGCTTGCTGGTGCTGCTCGCGCTGGCATTCGACTTCATGAACGGGTTTCACGATGCGGCCAACTCAATTGCCACCATCGTGTCGACCCAGGTGCTCTCACCACAGCTGGCGGTGGCGTGGGCGGCCTTTTTCAACTTTATCGCCTTCTTGGTATTTGACCACACGGTGGCGGCCACCATCGGCAAGGGGACCGTGCACCCGGAGATCGTGGATAACGCGGTGATCTTCGGCGCACTGGTAGGCGCGCTGACCTGGAACATCATTACCTGGTTCTTTGGCATCCCGTCCAGCTCCTCGCACGCACTGGTTGGTGGTCTGGCCGGGGCCGCGGTGGCCAAGGCAGGCCCAACGGCGCTGATCGGCGGTGGCTTCATCAAGACCGCAGTGGCGATTGTGCTGTCACCGTTGCTGGGCATGCTGCTGGCCATTACCTTGTCGGTGATCGTGACCTGGCTGTGTGTCCGCTCCACGCCGGTGGGGGTCGACATGCGTTTCCGCAAGCTGCAGTTTGTGTCGGCTGCGCTGTACAGCTTGGGCCACGGTGGCAATGATGCGCAGAAGACCATGGGCATCATCATGCTGTTGCTGATCTCCAATGGCCTGCTGGATAGCCATGCCGGTTTGCCGATGTGGGTGGTGCTGTCGTGTCAGGTGGCGATGGGGCTGGGCACCTTGTTCGGTGGCTGGCGTATCGTCAAGACCATGGGCATGGGCATTACCAAGCTCAAGCCGATGGGCGGCTTCTGCGCCGAAACCTCCGGGGCGATCACCCTGTTCCTCGCCACCTCGCTGGGAGTGCCGGTATCGACCACCCACACCATCACCGGCGCCATTGTCGGGGTGGGCGCTTCACGTCGCTTCTCGGCCGTGCGCTGGGGCTTGGCAGGCCGCATCGTCTGGGCCTGGGTGTTGACCATTCCGGCGGCGGCGCTGGTGTCTGCTTTGTGCTGGAAGCTGGGTACCCAGTTCATGTAAGCCGCAGACATCGGGCGGATAAAACGGCAGCTGCGGCTGCCGTTTTTTTATGGGCGTTCAAGCAGGCTGAACCGTGACCGCAGGGCGTACCACCACCAGTACCGCGGCGACCACCAGACCCAGGGCGGCCGCATGCTGCAGCTGCAATGGCTCGTGCAAGATGAGGGCGCTAAGCAAGGTGGCCGACAGGGGCAGTACCGTGGTCAGTACGCCAGTTGCGGCACTGCTGATCTGGCGTACGCCATGGAAGAACAAGACAAAGCACAGCACGGTGATGCCCAGCCCCAGATAGAGCATGGTGGCCAGGTGTGGCAAGCCCAGCTGTGACCAGACGACCCGAGGGGCTTCCCAGACCGCCAGCGGCAGGAACATCAGCCAGGCAAAGGTGCTGACCCAGGTGGTGACCACCAGGGGCGACAGGCGTTGGCCCAGTGTCTGGCCCATGGCGGCGAACACCCCCTCGCCCAGCAAGGCCAGAATGATCAGTACGCTGCCGCGCAGGGCGTGCCCGCCGACCACGCTCTGTGCCGGAGTTTGCAGCAGCACGGTGGCGAGGCAGGCCAGCACAATGGCGATGGTGGCACGGCGATCGGGACGTTGCTTGAGCAAGCCCCACGCGACCAGGGCCACGCAAGCGGGCAGGGTGCCAAGCAGAATGCCCGCCTCAATGCCGGGCAGATCGCGCACCCCATACAAGGTGCACAGCGAAAAGCCGAACACCCCGCAGAAAGCAGCGAGCGCCAGTTGCCCCCATTCTCGACCTTGCGGTTGCGGCAGTTTTTTCCAGTACACCCAGGGCCAGAGTACCAGCAAGGCGACACTGAAACGCAGCCAGGACAGTACGCCGATCGGCAGTGCGGCATCCAGCAGCTTGCCGACCACCACAAAACTGCCGACCATTGCCATGGCCAGCGCAACTTGCAGGTGACCCCGCCAGCCGGGGTGTGGGTAAGCCATGGTGCTGCTCCATCCGTGAAAGGTGCTCAGTGTGCCGTAGCCGGATGCGGATGGATTGAACGAAATTGCAGGGCGTGATCCGCCCCGACGGATCAGGGCGACAGCCGGGACAGACTGCTCAGGGCTTCTTCTTGACGGGTTTGGCGGGGGCTGCGGGCTTGCTGTCGCTACTGCCGATCAGTTTGGCGATCTTGGCGGCACTGGTTTCGCCGTTGTAATCGACAAACACCAGCTTGCCATAGCCCTGCTTGAGGTCATTACGGAAGTCATACACGGCACCGATGACCGCCAGCTTGCCGGCCTTCACCTCCGGCTCGAACTTGATCATGCCGGCCCGGACCTGCAGGTGAACGTTGCGAATCACGTTATCGGTCAGGTTCAGCTTCTTGTCCAGCCGCAGGTTGTCCAGCTCCTTGCGGATCGGGCGGGATTCTTCGCTGTAATCGCCCATTGCGGCCTTCACCGCGCCGCATGCGACGTGGCCGACAAAAATCAGCACCGGGGTCTTCAGGTGACGCACCCCATACTCGACCGAGCCCTCACTGTTCACCAGCTGGTTGCCGATGTTGCGCACCATGAACAGGTCCCCTTCCGGGTTCTGGTCGAACACCGGGGTTTGTACCCGGGAGTCCGCACAGGTCACCACAGTGGCACGCGGGAACTGCCCATCACGGATCGGTTTGAAGTAAGCTTCATTGCGTGCTTTGCGATAGCGATCGTTGTCCTCGCGCAGGTTTTGCAGCAAATTGCGAATTTGCGCAGCTTCAGACAGCGTGCTTTCGCCCTGTGGCGGCTCAATGGCGACCGGGCCACTGGCGGCGGTCAGGGCGGTTTCCGGCTTGGCCTCGGGTTTGCTGCCGGGCTTGGCTTCCGGCTTTTTGCCGTTGGCCTTGTCGCCGGGTTTGCCCTTGTCCGCGGGCTTGCCGGTAGCCGGTTTGCCTGCCGGGGCCGCTGCCGGTTTGCCGGGTGGCGGCGGCGTGTTCTCCTTGACCAGCCCGACCGGGGTCACCTTGCAGGCCAGATTGAACTTGCGCTCCTCCAGCGAGCCGGGCACCACCGGGATCGCTTTGCCATCCCCGTTCAGGCGCTTGATTTCCTGATCGGCCAAATCGTAGTACACCGTCAGCAGCGGGGTGATGGTGTGGCGGTCACAGGCATATTGCGCCTGCTGGTTCATGCTTTTGAAGTAGAAGTCGCCGGGATCGGCTTGTGCGGCCTGCACATAGCGGTCCCGTGTCCACAGGGTGGCCTGCATGCCCTTGACCTGCCAAGTACTCTCGTCCATGGACACCGCAACCGAGTTATTGCTGTACACCGTGCGCCAGGCGGCGCTGGCGGGCAGGCAACACAACAGGGCGAGCAGGGCGACGAAGCGTGTCATCGTTGTGACAGCCCCAGCAGGCAACCAAAGCCGACAAACATGCCCCCGGTCGTCCGGTTGAACAGTCGCACTCGCCGGGCTTCGGCCAGCAGTGGGGCCAGCTTGCGACTGCCCAGCAGATACAGCGAGGAGCAGATCAGCTCAATGCTGAGATGGGTGCTGGCCAGAATGCCCAGTTGCAAGGCTTGGGAGGCATGCGGGTCAATGAACTGCGGGAACAAAGCCGCGAAGAACAGCAGGATCTTCGGGTTGCTCAGCGCCATCAGCAAGCCATCACGAAACAGGGTGGTCAACGGTCTCATCGTCACGCCGGCCTCCACCTGAAACGGCGTGGCGGGTGCCCGCCAGACCCGGATGCCCAGGTAAACCAGATAAGCGGCGCCCGCCAGCTTGAGCACCACAAACGCGGTAGCGGAAGCGGCCAGCAAGGCGCCCAGCCCGGCAGCGGTGACCAGCATCAGGCACAGTACGCCGCAGGCATTGCCGGAGATGGTCGCCAGCGCAGGGCGGGTACCATAACGCAAGGCATGGTTCATGACCAGCAGCATGCCAGGGCCCGGCGTCATGATGACGACGCTGACGGTGACGATATACAGTAACCAGGTATGCAGGGGCACGATGGTGGTTTCCTATTTTTGTTGTACCAGTGCCATCAAGGCACCGAAACCGATGAACACCCCACCGGTGGTTTGATTGAAACGACGCTGGATACGTGGGGTTTCCAGCCACGGCGCAATGCGTACTCCACCCGAAGCATAGGCGAGCTGCCAGCCAAATTCCACGATCAGGAAGGTCAGGCACATCACCAGCAGCTGCGGTGTTTGCGGCGCATCATGCTGAATGAACTGCGGAAACAGTGCCCCGAAGAACAGGATGGCCTTGGGGTTGCTGATGGCCACCAGAAAACCTTGCCGGAACCGCTGTGCCGGGCGTTGTGGCGTACTGGGCTGCGCACTGTCCCTGGGGGTGGCGTGGCGCCAGCACTGGATGCCCAGCCAGATCAGATAGGCGGCACCCAGCCAGCGCAACGCAGTAAACAGATGGGCCGAGGTGGACAGCAGCAGGCCCAGCCCGGTGGCTGACAGGCCCATCAGTACCATCAGGGCGGTCATGCAGCCTGCCATGGTGTCCAGCGCACCGCGCAGGCCATGGCGCATGCCGCTGTGCATCACCAACAGCATGTTTGGCCCCGGTGTAGCCGAAATGGCGAACACCGTAACCAGATAGAGCCACCACTGCTGCATGCTCATTCGGATTGCTCCTGACAGGATGGTATCCATTATGCCAGTGGAAAACCCTGGCTCGCCAGCGTCAGATTTGCCCGGCGGCGGACAGCTCCCGTTTCAGGTATGCGTAGTAGATCGGGGCGAGGATCACACCAGGGATGCCAAACAGGGCGTCCATCAACAGCATGGCCAGCAGTAGTTCCCAGGCAGCTGCCTGGATGCGGGCACCGACAATGCGGGCGTTGAGAAAATACTCCAGCTTGTGGATCACCACCAGGTACAGCAAGGAGGCGACAGCCACCTGTGGGGAATGGCTGAGGCTGACCACAAAGATCACCGTATTGGAGGCCAGATTACCCAGTACCGGGATCAAACCAAACAGGAAAGTGAGCAGGATCATGGTTTTAGTCAGCGGCAGGTGAATGCCAAACAGGGGTAGCACCGCCGCCAGATAGAGGGCGGTGAACACGGCATTGATGGCCGCAATCGTCACTTGGGCAAAGACCACGTCGCGGAAGGCATTGGCAAAGCGGAACGCCCGCTCCTGCAGCGCCTGCGCCAGTGGCCCGACATGGCGGTGGCTGCGCACCTGCCGCAACGAGACCAGGGCCCCGACCACCATGCCGATCAGCAGGTGGGCGACCATCAGCCCGGTTTCCTTGCCGACGCTCTGCAGCTCGCTGGCGTGCTCGCGCAGCCAGTCTATCGCAGCCTGCTTCAGACTGTCGGTGCCCACCGGCAGGTAGCTGCGAAACGCTTCTGGCAGCATGCTGCGGGTATCGGCCAGGATATCGGCCATTTTCTGCAGCAGCGCCGTGGGGTTGCCACTGCGCAGCAGGAACAGGCCGCCGATGACCAGCAAGACTAGAATCAGTAATACGGTTGCCGCAATGCCGGCCACCACCAGCAAGCGTGCCCGCTCCGCCTGCTGCGCGCCGCGCAGCACACGCGGGGCCAGCACGGCCACCAGCTCGTGTACCAGCAATCCGGCCAGCATGGCGGGCAGCAAGTGGGTTTTGGGAATCAGGATCAGCAGCGCGGCGGCCAGCAGCAGGCTGGCCAGGTATTGCGGACGATTCACGGCAGGCTCCGGAGACGGGGTACAGCCAGTCTACCGTGAGCCTGACACGCTGGCGAGGGTGGCCAGGCGAGTATCAGCCGTAGGCCTTGACCATGTCTTCGACCACCTTCTTGGCGTCGCCAAACACCATCATGCTCTTGTCGAGGTAGAACAGGTCATTGTCGAGCCCGGCGTAGCCTGCTGCCATGGAACGCTTCACCACCAGAATGGTACGGGCTTTGTGCGCTTCCAGAATCGGCATGCCGTAGATCGGACTGGCCGGATCGGTCTTGGCCGCCGGGTTGACCACGTCGTTGGCGCCGATCACCAGCACCACATCGGTACTGGAGAAGTCGTTGTTGATCTCCTCCATTTCCAGCACCTGCTCGTAGGGTACTTCGGCTTCGGCCAGCAGCACGTTCATGTGGCCGGGCATGCGGCCCGCTACCGGGTGGATGGCGTAGCGGACATTGACCCCATCATGCATCAGCTTCTCCGCCAGCTCCTGCAGTGCGTGCTGGGCGCGTGCCACTGCCAGACCATAGCCCGGCACGATCACCACGCTGTCGGCATTCTTCATCAGGAACAGGGCGTCGTCGGCGCTGCCGGACTTGTAGTTCTTCGGCCCGCTGTTACCTGCAGGTCCTGCCGCAGCTTCGGCGCCAAAGCCGCCAAGCAGCACCGAGAGGATGGAGCGGTTCATCGCCCTGCACATGATGTAGGACAGGATCGCCCCGCTGGAGCCGACGCAGGCACCGGCAATGATCAGCACCGGGTTACCCAGCGTGAAGCCGATACCGGCTGCAGCCCAGCCGGAGTAGCTGTTCAGCATTGACACCACCACCGGCATGTCGGCACCGCCGATCGGCACGATCAGCAGCACGCCCAGCACCAGCGCAATCGCCAGCATCATCAGGAAGGCGGCCTGGCTTTCGCTGGTAAAATACACCACGCCAAAGCCCACCATGCCCAGCGCCAACAACAGGTTGAGCAGATGCTGGCCACCAAATGCCAGCGGTTTGGCACCGAAGCGGCCGGACAGCTTGCCATAGGCCACCACCGAAGCGGTAAAGGTAATCGCCCCGATGAAGGCGCCGATGAACAGCTCCACCCGCTGTGCCGGGGTATGGTGCTCGCCGGTATGGTAAATGGCAGCCACCGCAATCAGCACGGCGGCCAGACCCACCAGTGAGTGCATGGCAGCCACCAGCTCGGGCATTTGCGTCATCTGCACCCGCTTGGCCAGCGTGCCGCCAACGGTCGCGCCCACCAGCATGGCACCCGCCAGCAAGGCCCACACCGGCTTGTGCATCAGCAGCAGGGTGGCAACCACCGCAATCAGCATGCCCAGCACGCCATAGACATTGCCACGCCGGGCCGAGTCCGGTGAAGCCAGACCCTTCAGGGCCAGAATGAACAGGATGGACGCGGCCAGATAGGCCAGTGCAATCAGGTTCTGCATCATGCCCCCCCCTGCTTTTTGCGGTCTTTCTTCTTGAACATGTCCAGCATGCGCTGGGTGACCATGAAGCCCCCGAAGATATTGATGGAGGCCAGCAGCACTGCCAGCGCCCCCAGCACCGAGGTCACGGTGAGTTGCTCACCATTGATGTCCACCACCTGCAGCAAGGCCCCGACCACGATGATGCCGGAAATGGCATTGGTCACCGCCATCAGCGGCGTATGCAGGGCGGGGGTCACATTCCAGACCACGTGGTAGCCGACAAACACAGCCAGCACGAAGATGGTCAGATTGACAATCAGCGGATCCATGTCAGCTCCTTTATTGGGCAGCAGGCTGGCCAAACCGCACCTGCCCGTCGGCGACCACCAGAGTGGCCTTGACCAGTTCATCATCAGGGTTGAGTTGCAGACCGTGCTCCTTGTCCAGCATCGGCAGCAGGAAATTGAGCAGGTTGCGGGCGTACAGCGCCGAAGCGTCCGCCGCCACCAGACCGGCAATGTTGCGGGTGCCGATCAGGGTGACGCCGCGCTCGGTGGTCACCACCTCGCCGTCGACTGTGCCCTCGATATTGCCGCCGCTCTCAGCCGCCAGATCGACCAGCACCGCGCCGGACTTCATGGCGGCGACGGTCGCGGCTTTGATCAGCACCGGCGCCGGGCGCCCCGGAATCAATGCCGTGCTGATTACCATATCTGCCTGGCAGGCGCGCTCGTGGATCAGTTCGGCCTGCCGCGCCTTGTATTCGTCGGACATCTCGCGGGCATAGCCACCGGCGGCATCGCCGGATTCTTCCACCGGTACTTCCACAAAGCGTGCGCCAAGGGATTCCACCTGCTCCTTGGCGGCGCGGCGCACGTCAAACGCTTCCACCACAGCGCCCAGCCGCTTGGCGGTGGCGATGGCCTGCAGGCCAGCCACCCCGGCACCAAGTACCAGCACACGGGCGGCCTTGACCGTACCGGCAGCGGTCATCAACATCGGGATGAAGCGACCGTAATACTGGCTGGCCAGCAGCACTGCGCGATAACCGGCAATATTGGCCTGGCTGGACAGCACGTCCATGCTTTGTGCGCGGGTAATGCGTGGCATCAGCTCCATGGCCAGCACCGAGAGCCCAGCCCGGGCGTAGTCCGGCAACAAGGGGTTCTTGTGCGGATGCACGATGCTGAGAACGGCGCAGCCCGGATTGAGCTGAGCTAGCTCATCCGCGCTCGGTGCTTGCACCTTGAGCAGGATCTGCGCCTGACGCAGCACGCTGCTGCTGTCGTCCAGCAGCTCGGCACCCGCCTGGGCATAGTCGTCGTCCAGAATGCTGGAAGCGCGGCCTGCGCCCCGTTCGATGATCAGTTGCTGTCCGGCGGCCACCAGTTTCTTTACCGTTTCCGGTGTGGCGGCGACCCGCGGTTCGGACAGCGCGGTCTCCTTGATGATGCCGATGCGCATGATTCCCCTCTGCATGCGTGTTGACCCGATGCCGGCTACCTTTGTCTCCGGCACTGCCTGATGCAGTGAACCGCAACTGCATCTTGCCCCTTGAACAGACCACACTATGACACAGTCGTCTGCTGCTGTTACCCGTCCGACCGACCTGTTGTGGTGAACGTGGGTTTAATACAACTTGATGAAAATGAAAGGAAATTCCGCATGGCGGGCGGCGGCGCATGGGTGACACGCGCTGCGGTCTTGCCATGTTGCTTGCGTAACTGCCCAAGGGATGACGGGCAGTGATTTGCTCAAGCGTTTGCTTGAATTTGTTGCGTTGCACGATATTGCAACAAATTGTGCAGCTTGAAAAGGGCTTTTTTGTGACAGGGGGAAGGGTCAGCCGTGCAGGCTGAGGTAGAGCATGCGGCTGGCGACCAGCAACAGTACGCCGGCAAAGGACAGCTGCACGGTGCGAATCGGCAGATAGCGTGACAACACGCGGCCAACGACCATGCCGATGACGACACTTCCGGCAAATGCAGCCACAAACGGCGTCCATTCAACCCGGCCATGCCACCAGGCCACCAGCGCGCCGCTACTGCTGATCAGGGCAACCACCATCAAGGAGGTGGCAATGACACCGCGCAGCGAGAGCTCGGTGAGGCGTTGCAGCAGGGGCACCATGATGAAGCCGCCGCCCACCCCCAGCAAGCCAGACAGAAAGCCAGTCAGCGCACCTACGGAGCCCAGCATGAGGGCGGTAGGCCCAGTCCAGACAAAGCGACCCGTACCCTGACGAATGCAGCCCACACCGGGCAGCCACAGGTCGTCAGCGTGATCTTGCTGGCGGCGCAGCATCATGCGCAGGGCCACCAGCAGCATGATGGCTGCAAACAGCCCGGTTAGCAGTCGGGCAGGCAGCAGGCTGGCCCAGTGCTGTCCTACGGGGGTGAACGGTGCACCGCACACGGCCATCAGCAAGGCGGCGCGGTAGCGCACCAAACCTTGTCGCAACCCCTCCAGGGTGCCAACACTGGCACCGCTGGCAACCGCAATCAGAGCAATCGGGGCGGCCTGTGGCAGGCTCCAGCCCATGCTGGCCATCAGGGCGGGTACCGCCAGGATGCCGCCGCCAGCCCCGGTCAGGCCGAGGATGGCCCCGATCATCAGGCCCAGCAGCAGCGCAGTACTCATGCGCGACGCCGCCACAGATCATGCAGCAGCATGCCTGCCAGCATGGCGGCGACAAACCACAGCGCGTCGCTTGCACCGCTGCCGAGCAATACCACAGCCGGGCCAGGACAAATACCGGTCAGCCCCCAGCCTATGCCGAACAGTACGGCACCGAGCAGCAAAGGGCGATCAATCTGCCGTGCCGTGGGGAGCTGGGCGGGGTCGCCCAGCAGCGTACGTCCGCGACGGCGCACCCACAGATAGCCCACGGCGGAGACACCGATGGCGCTGATCATCACCAGGATCAGTGAAGGGTCCCAAAGCCCGGCCAGATCCAGGAAGGCCAGCACCTTGGCCGGATTGGCCAGGCCGGCCAGAATCAGACCCAGGCCAAATATCAGGCCGCTCAGGGCTGCAAGTAACAGTCGCAACATGTGATGTTCCTAGAGCAGATGGCGCAGAAGAAAGGCTGTCAGGAAACCGGCAGCCATGAAGGTGAGGGTGGCTGCCAGCGAGCGGGGAGAGAGGCGTGACAAGCCACATACGGCATGGCCACTGGTGCAGCCAGAGCCCATGCGGGTGCCCACCCCCACCAAGAGCCCGGCGATCAGCAGCATGGCCTTGCTGGTGCCGAGTGTGATGACGGGCAGTGGTGAGTGCAGTTGCCAAAGCACCGGTGACATCAGCAAGCTGGCGGTAAACGCCAGCCGCCATGGCCATTCTCCACGCTGAGGCAATAGCAGGCCGGCGATGATGCCGCTGATGCCTGCAATGCGACCGAGTGACAGCAGCAGCATGGCGGCTGCCAGGCCAATCAACAGCCCGCCCATCAAGGCGCTCCACGGCGTGAAGTGTGGCCAGTCTATACTCATGTGGAGTCTCCTTGTGGGGCAGGGCAATAGCGCTGGTACAGCAGCTGCAGGATAGCCAGCGCAGTTTCATCCACCACCTGATAGTAGATGCGCTTACCCTCGCGGCGAGTCTGTACCAGTCCCTTTTGCCGCAGGATGCCCAGCTGTTGCGACAAAGTGGGCTGGCGGATCCCTGTCAGGGCTTCCAGTTCGCTGACCGAGCGTTCGCCTTGGCTAAGCTGGCACAGCAGTAGCAAGCGGTCATCATTGGCGAGGGCTCGCAACAGTTGGCCGGCTTCCTGTGCGGCATGCTGCAGTAGGGCAATATCCATGGTGTTTACAATTTACTTTAAAACATTATATAAAAATGTATAATTAAAGTCAATATACAAGGAGTAAACTACCATGAATCCTAGAATTGAGCCGTTCCATGATGCGGTAACCGGCACCATCAGCTATGTGGTGTACGACCAGCCGGGCGGCCATGCGGTGGTGATCGACCCGGTGCTGGATTTTGACCCGCCCGGCGCACGCATCCGGACCGACAGTGTGCAAGCAGTGGCTGATTTCTTGAGCCAAAAGCACCTGCAACTGGTCTGGATTCTGGAAACGCATGCCCATGCCGATCACCTTTCTGCAGCGCAATGGCTGAAGCAGCGCTTTGGCGGCAAGGTGGCGATTGGCGAGCACATTCGTACCGTCCAGGCGCTGTTCAAGCCGGTGTTCAATCTGGGCGCTTCGTTCCCCGCTGACGGCAGCCCCTTCGACGCCCTGTTGCAGGATGGGGAAGTCCTGGCTGCTGGCGGGCTG
Organism: Leeia aquatica; assembly: GCF_012641365.1. Taxonomy (NCBI): domain Bacteria; kingdom Pseudomonadati; phylum Pseudomonadota; class Betaproteobacteria; order Neisseriales; family Leeiaceae; genus Leeia; species Leeia aquatica. The sequence continues at coordinate 1,611,031 of NZ_JABAIM010000001.1, read as the reverse complement.
CAGGTCGAGGTGCTGGCGGTGCCGGGTCATACCCCGGCAGATGTCGCTTACCGCATCGGTGATGCCGTATTCGTGGGTGACACCCTGTTCATGCCGGATGTCGGCACCGCACGCTGCGATTTCCCCGGTGGTGACGCCCACCAGCTCTACCACTCCATCCATAAACTGCTGGCCTTGCCGGATACCACCCGGCTATTCATGTGCCATGACTACCCGCCTACTGATCGCGCTGCGGCGTGGGAAAGTACGGTGGCCGCACAGCGGCAGTACAACCTGCACATTGGCAACGGCGTGGACGAAGCCACCTTTGTCGCCCGTCGCCAGGCCCGCGACGCCACCCTGCAGCCCCCCAATCTGCTGCTGCCTTCCATTCAAGTCAACATCCGCGCCGGACACCTGCCTCCAGCCGATGACAATGGCCGCCACTACCTGAAGCTGCCAATCAGTGGGGTGTAGTGGTGTGCTAGCGCATCAGCTCCATTTACGCCGTTAGGCGACATCGCTGCGGCTTCTTTAAAGTGGCTGCCACTCACCGTTGTGCACTTGTGCTTGAGCTGGGGCAGCAAAGGTTGCTTCAGCTGGGTGCGTGGTATGGTCTCCTGTTGTGGTCCGGTTCAGCTTGAGGCCGTCATGATGACCGGGCATATCACAACAGGGAGCGTGCGATGCATGGATGGCGAGGCTGGGTACTGTGTCTGGGCTTGCTGTGCGGGCTGGCTGCCCGCGCAGCCGATGAGGATTTTCAGCGACTGGTGAATGACTACAAGGCGCTGGTGCGACGCGCCGAAGCTGCTAACTCGCCGGAGATGTTGCTGACAGCGGATGCGATCCAGAAAGTGGAAGTACTGACGGATCGTCGGCAACTGCAAGCGTTTGGTAGCACGACTGATGAGACATTGCTGCTGTGGGAACGACAAATACAGCTGGCAGAGTTGGGGGAGCTGCTTCTCCACTTCAAACCGGTACAGGCGAATGGCAAGCCGGATGTCATGGCCAATGTACGCAAGTTGAGTGATCCATTGGGCAGGCTAAACGCGTACCTTGTGCGGTTTCTTGCCAAGGAACAGGACTACTATGATGCAGAATTGCGACGCAGCTCGATTGACAGTCTTTCCGACAAGGATTGGACGCGTGCCGATAAGCAAAGTAACGACAACGTATCGCTCTTGACACTCGCTTTAGGAGCCACAGCCGACCTGCCTGGCAAGGCAAACCAGTACAGGATGGCTGAGGCCTTGGTGGAGGCCGGTCCCAGTGTGCTGGGGGCGATGCGCCCTGGACAGCGCAAGCGCTTGCTGAATAGCCTGGATGTGACGTATAGCAAGGTGGACCCCATGGTGAGGCCACCACTCGACAGATTCCGGCAACTGTTGATGTCCCGGGAGTGCGTGAAGTTCTGCGCGGTTTTAAGCCAGTAGGAACATCGCCACGCGATACCCAGCGCTGCAAATCCAACCGCGGCGGATAGGCATGCGGGAGCTGCATTGTAGGTGCTACCCCTCAGGCCGCGCACCCGTATGGGTGCACAGCCAGAGGGGGGCGGATTCAGGGAGTGAAGGCAGCCTCGGTGACTTTGGCTGAGAAATACTTGCGGATGAACGCCTGTTTGCTGGCGCGGGTACCGGGCAGGTCACGGATGACCTGCCTGAGGAAGGGGAGGGTTTGTGAGAGCTGGCCAGACTGTGCTGCGACATGGCGCTTGATCGCTGCGTAGTAGGCTTGCTCGCCCATTTGCTGTTTTAGCGCGTCGTGGAACAGCGCGCCCTGGCGGTAGAGGACGGAGTAGCTGTGCTCATCATCCTTATAGGCATAGAGGGTCGAATTCAGCGGCAGGTAACCGTATTGCTTGCGGCCTTCCTCGAAGTAATCCTTCACCTTCTTTTGCCAGATGGCAGGAAACGGACCCGGCATGATGGATTTGACATACTGGTAGCCCATATAGGTAGCCAGTGATTCATCCAGCCAGGCTTCGTTGATCTGGTCATTACCAACCAGCCAGTAAAACCACATGTGGTAGGTTTCGTGGGCGATCAGGTACTTGAAGTACTGCAGATCCTTGAGGCTGTAGTCCCCGCTGGCAATCACAAACAGTGAGGAATATTCCTGCCCACCCCCTTCCGGATCCCAGCCTTCGGCAATGGTCAGTGTAGGGTAGGGGTAGGCGCCAAGATGGGTGTTGCCCCACGCCAGTGCATCGACAGTGGTCTTGAGAACTTCCTCTGCCTCGGCTTGCTGCTGGGGCAGGTAGTAAGAGAAGATCGTGGTAGGGCCGAGCTTGCGGCTGCTGACCTGATAGTCTTCTGACATCAGGATGGCAAATTCGCGCATGCGCTTGCCTTGCAGGGTCAGATTGACACTGGAGCCCTGCTCGGTTCGCGCAGATTGCATGCCACTGCTGGCCACTTTCAATGCGCTTGAGGTGTGGTTGACGGTGAGCTTGATCTGGTAATCCGAGGCCTCCATGAAGAAGGCATCACCCGTATCAATGTAGCGGTCTTGCGGCCAGCCTGCCTCTGTGGCGCGCTTGACGGTGGGTAGCCAGTTGCCAAGGTGCAGGATGTGCTGGTTGCGTCCCAGCCGCAGGTCCACCTTGTCCTGCAGGGCCAGCGCATAGTTGAGCTGTACCTCGACGCTCTCGCCGGGCTTGAGGGCCTTGGGCAACGTGACATCTAGCCCGCCATCCTGCTGGCCTTTGCCGAGGGTAGCGCGGCTGGTCTGGCCGTTGACACGGGCTTCCGACAGTTTGAATGCGCGATAGGGCTCTGCAGCGGCCACCACGGTGAAGGCCACCGTGCTGAGTGGTTGCTTGGTGCGATTGGTGTAATGCACGTTCTCTTTGACCGTGACGGTGGCGGCTTTGTAATCCACGGTCGCGTCAATGTCATAGCGGGTGCTGTCGGTCTGGGCCTGTAGAGGGGTTACCCCCAGTAACGCAGCCAAGGCGAACCCTGTCATGGTGATGCGGTGATGAAGCTTCAATTGTGGTGCTCCTCGTCTCATGGAGATGTGCTGCAGCGGAGCTGCAGCCTGGATGGCTTTTTGATCCATTCCATCTTGTTGCGTGACGCGTAGTCTGAGGCACGCTTCGTCACATACCCTGCGCCAGCTCATCATGCAGGTCGGCTGATGCCTGTCAGGTTGCGAGGACAGGCTGCACAAGAATCAGGCAGGCACGGGTCATGCCATGGAAGCAAACGGCATGGTCAGTAACAAGCGAGGCGTCACATCCCAATACAGGCATGTCGCTTTCACATGCAGGGACTTGCTGATAGCCTCAGGCGCTTTGGCTGCCTTTAGGGAAAGCGCGTATCAACGCATGATATTGGGGTGGGTTTGGGCATGCGGTGCCGGCCAAGAAGGCGTGCCTGTGTGAAGAAGGGCGGGCGATATCATTTTCCCGCCATATCCCCCCACTGCAGGTCAAACCGTGCCAGGTATTTGCGCAGGCGGTCGGCGTCGTTGCTGCTCTTTTTGTCCTGGCGCGACTGGGCGAACAGTTGCCTCCCGGCGTCGGACAGGCTGCGGCTACGCTGGCAGATGTCCAGCACACTGTTCAGCTGTAGCCGGTCGAACAGATCGAGCTGATCCGCCGCGTCGCCCAGCAGGGCGTGGGCGCGGTCCTGCGCGTGTGTACCACCCCACATGAAGCGTAGCCGTGCCAGCTCATCTTCAACCACATCCAGGGTGATGCGGCCGGATTCGGCGAGCGTAGCCATGCGGGTGAGGGAGGCGGAGAGCTCGCGGAAATTACCCGGCCACTGCGCCTCGCTGCTGCAGGCGAAGCGCAGGTAGTGTTGGCGCGCTTCGCTGTTGAAGCGCACCTGATGCCCGGTTTCATCGGCCAGACGTGCCAGTTCAAAGTCGAGGTTGGGTTCGATGTCCTCGCGGCGGTCACGCAGGCCGGGCAGTGGCCAGGTCCACAGATTGATGCGGGCGAACAAGTCCTCGCGGAATTGCCCGTTGACGACCCGCTGGCGCAGGTCGCGGTGGGTGCCGGCAATCAGCTGGAAATCACTGGACACTTCGCGGTCACCGCCGAGCGGAAAGAAGCGCTTTTCCTCAATGGCCTTGAGCAGCATGGCCTGCTCGTCCAGGCCCAGTTCGCCAATCTCATCCAGAAACAGCAGCCCGCCATCGGCGGCCCGCAGCAGGCCAGCGCGTTCTTGCTGCGCACCAGTAAAGGCCCCTTTGACATGGCCGAACAGGGTGGACATGGCGCTGTCCCCACGCAGGGTGGCGCAGTTGACCTCGACAAAGCGCCCCTGCAGCTGGTGGCGGTTGCGCTTCAGCTCGTAGACCCGACGCGCCAGAAAGGATTTGCCTGCGCCGGTGGGGCCAATCAGCAGGATGGGTGCGGTGGAGCGCACAGCTACCCGTTCCAGTTGCTCGATCACCCGGTTGAAGGCGGCGTTGCGGGTGGCAATACCAGCTTTGAGGAAAGAGACCGTCTCGGCCTGCTCGCGCTGGAAACGGCTGGCGATCTGGTTGTAGCGGCTGAGATCGAGGTCGATGAGGCTGTATCTGCCCGGCGAGGATGCCGCCATGCCGCCACGCAGCTCGTCAGCCTTGCCGGGCGGTGAAGTCTGCACCAGTTGTGCAGGCAGGTAGCGGGCTTCGGTGAGCAGGAACCAGCAGATCTGAGCCACGTGGGTGCCGGTGGTGATGTGGACCAGATAGTCTTCCTGCTCGGTGTCGAAGGGATAGTGGCGGGCGAAGTCGTGTAGCGTGGTGTACACCTCTTCAAAGTCCCACGGGTCGCGCAGGTTAATTTCCGTGCGGCGTACCTCGGTTTCCGGCGAAACGGTGGCGATGTCGTTGATCAGGCGCGAGGCCAAGCCACGATCGCGTGTGCTGTGCAGCAGCTCCATCCGGTGTACCAGCAGCTCCGGGTGCTGGCACAGCGAGACGGTAGGCCTCCAGCGTTCCCAGCGCGAGCTGCCCTTGCCGCCGTTATCCAGCACCGTCCCCAGAAAACCGATGACCACCAAGCGCTTCATGATGGTAAAAATATATAAATAGCGATATATAAAGATAGCATTGATAAGGTTTTGTAAACAGGGAAAATCTTAATGATCAATGTGATGATGCTTGTAGTGCATTGATTTATATGGATTTAAACGAATATCTTTCTGCTGACGCCAAGGCTGGCACGGGCTTTGCAATAAGATGGGCATCCACCACACTGTGGTTACCGTGTTGACCCCCGCTGCCAGACGGGCAGCGGGGGTGGGGCCGGGAGGCCCGACACCTGATGTCAAAGAAGAGAGAAAACATGACGATGCAAAACGATGTACAACTGCTGGAAGTCGCCAACGGCAAGCCGGTGAAGATGTGGACGGTTGGCGTACCGGTGGAGCCGGAAGCGCGTGAGCAGCTTCAAATGACAGCACAGATGCCGTTCATCTTCCGCCATATGGCGGTGATGCCGGACGTGCACCTGGGTAAGGGTTCCACCATCGGTAGCGTGATCCCGACCCAGGGCGCCATTATCCCGGCCGCCGTGGGGGTGGATATCGGTTGCGGGATGATGGCGGTACGTACCAGCCTGACCGCGTCCGACCTGCCCGAGCAGCTGGGGCCACTGCGTAGCGCCATTGAACAGGCGGTGCCGCATGGCCGGACGCCAGGAGCACGTGATAAGGGGTCCTGGAATACGCCGCCGGAGACGGTGGATGCCATGTGGGCGTCCTTGCTGCCGGGCTTCAGCCGGATCACCGAAAAGTATCCGCGTTTGAAGAACACCAATAACCACAAGCATCTGGGAACGCTGGGAACCGGTAACCACTTCATTGAAGTGTGTCTGGATGAGGCTGACCGGGTGTGGTTCATGCTGCATAGCGGATCGCGCGGGGTGGGGAATGCCATTGGTAATCTGTTCATCGAACTGGCCCAGGCCGATATGCGTCAGCACATGGTGAACCTGCCGCACCGCGATCTGGCCTACTTCACCGAGGGTAGCCAGCACTTTGAGGATTATGTGGAAGCGGTGGGGTGGGCGCAGGATTACGCGCGCCGTAACCGTATGGTGATGATGCAGAACGTGATTGCCGCCGCCCGTGCGGTCATTACCAAGCCTTTCAGTGCGGAAGTGGAGGCGGTGAATTGCCACCACAACTATGTGCAGAAAGAAACCCACTTCGGGAATGAGATTCTGGTGACGCGAAAAGGGGCGGTATCGGCGCAGAAGGGGCAACTGGGGATCATTCCGGGCTCGATGGGGGCCAAGAGCTTTATCGTGCGCGGATTGGGTAACGAAGAAGCCTTCTGCTCTTGCAGCCACGGTGCGGGTCGAACCATGAGCCGTACCCAGGCCAAGAAGCGCTTTACCGTGGCGGACCAGATCGAGGCGACCGCCCACGTGGAATGCCGTAAGGATGAGGACGTGATCGACGAAATCCCGATGGCCTACAAGGACATCGACGCCGTGATGCACGCCCAGCGCAACCTGGTGGAAGTGGTGCATACCCTGCGCCAGGTGGTGTGTGTGAAAGGATAGGGCAAGCCGCTGCGACAGGCGGTTGCCGCAGGAGCGGGAATCGCCCGCAGTAAGGATGCAAGATGGACGTATTGTTTGCCCATCCCGTGGCAGAGGCTGTGCGGACACGGGTGGAGGCGGAATTGAGCCGGCTGGAGACCGAGCATCAGGTGACGGTGTTGTTTGCCTGTGAGTCAGGTAGCCGGGCCTGGGGCTTTGCCTCGCCGGACAGTGACTACGATGTGCGTTTTCTGTACGTACACCGGCTGCCGTGGTATCTGCAGGTCGAACTGGGGCGGGATGTGATCGAACGCCCGCTGGATGACGAGCTGGACGTGAGCGGCTGGGAGTTGCGCAAGGCACTGTACCTGCTGCGCCGCTCCAACCCGACCTTGCTGGAGTGGCTGGACTCGCCGGTGGTTTACCGGCAACAGTCGGCCTGGGTGGCACGTTTGCGCGCGCTGGCGCCGCAGTTTGCCGCACTGAGCAAGGTGCGTTATCACTACCTGGCGATGGCGCGGAAAAACTATCGCGGCTATCTGCGCGGCGAGCAGGTGCGCTACAAGAAGTATCTGTACGTGCTGCGCCCGCTGCTGGCGGTACGCTGGCTGGATATGGGCCTGGGGCTGCCCCCCATGCGTTTTGCCTCTCTGGTGCAGGCCACGGTGAAAGATCCGCAGCTGCTGGCGGAGATCAACGACCTGCTGGCTTTGAAAATGGCCGGTGATGAAGCGCTGACCGGGCCGCAACGCCCGGGCATGCAGCGCATGATCGAGCAGGAGCTGCTGCGTGCAGAGCACGGCGAGCCCCACTGGCGTCGCCCGGAGGGTAGCCGTTTGCTGCTGGATCAGTTATTACAGGAAACCGTCCTGCAGTGGGATATGTCCCATGGTGGGGCTTGAGGATCAGGAAAAAAGAAATGAATCAAACCATGAGTGTGACGCTGGATGGGGCCGCCGGTGAAGGTGGCGGCCAGATCCTGCGCAGCGCCCTGAGCCTGTCGATGATTACCGGCATCCCGTTCGTGATCGAGCGCATCCGTGCCCGGCGCAAGAAGCCGGGCCTGCTGCGCCAGCACCTTACGGCGGTGCAGGCGGCGCAGCAGGTATGTGGGGCGACCGTACAGGGGGCCGAGCTGGGTTCGTCCCGACTGCGTTTTGAGCCGGGACCGGTGCAGGGTGGGGAGTATCGTTTTGCCATTGGTACGGCGGGCAGCTGTACGCTGGTGCTGCAAACCGTGCTGCCTGCCTTGTGGTTTGCCCCGGAAGACAGCCGGATCACGGTGAGCGGGGGCACCCATAATCCGATGGCACCGCCTGCCGATTACTTGATCCGCAGCTGGCTGCCCTTGATGCGGCAATTGGGTGTGCAGACCGAGATCGAGCTGATCAGCCACGGCTTCTACCCGGCAGGCGGCGGTGAGGTGCGGGCACTCGTGACACCGGGCCGCCCGCAGGGGCGCTTGCAGCTGTTGCAGCGCGGTGTTTTGCAGCAAGTCGAGCTGGAGGCGCGGGTGGCGGATGTGCCGCTGGAGGTGGCGCAGCGTGAGCTGAGCGCCTTGTCACAGGCGTTAACCAGCCTGCAGCAGCCCTTGCACTGCCATAGCCGCCAGCTGCCTGCCCGTTTTGGTGCGGGCAATGTACTGCAAGTGGCGCTGTGCCATGAGCAGATCACGGCGCTGTTTGTGACCCTCGGTGAAAAAGGGGTGTCATCAGAGCGGGTGGCCGAACGGCTGGCGCGGGAGGTGCTCGCCTACCAGCAAGGCCGTGGTGTGGTCGATGAGCATCTGGCCGATCAGCTGATCTTGCCGATGGCGCTGGCGGGCGGTGGTGCTTTTGTCGCCAGTGTGGCCTCGGAACACCTGCGTACCAATATGCAGGTGATCGAGAAATTCCTGCCGGTGACGTTTGAGCTGTCGCCGCTGGCGGGGGACGACACTGCGGTGCAGGTCAGCGTGCTGACCTGAGCAGGCGAGGTCAGGCGGGCTTTAGCTTGTCCAGCACCGCCTGATAGCGTCGCGCGTCCTCGCACAGTGGTGAGGAGGGAAAGCGCTGCAGCAGGGTGGTGAGGAAGGCGCGGGCCAGGTCATCCTTGCGGTAATGCTCGCTGGCAATCTGCGCCGCCAGCCAGAAGCTGGCCGGAACATCCGGATGGGCGGGGTGGCGTTTGTCAAAGTGCGCCAGTAAGCCCATGGCCAGTTCCGGCTCTTTCTGGTTCCAGGCCGCTTGCGCCAGCGGCACCACCTGGCCAACTTCATCCGGCTGCCAGTCGGCATGCAGCTGGCGGACAAAGCGAAACAGGTCCATCGCAGCCGCACCCTGACCTTGCTCCAGCCATTGCCGCATCACCGGCCGCATATCGTGCGGCGCTTCCTTCGGCTGGGCCAGCCACAGCAGCTTTAACCAGCGCAAGCGATGGCCGGTGTGTGCAGGCTGCTCCGCCACCAGTGCGGCGGCCTTGTCCAGCGCGGCAGGCCAGTCCCCCAAAGCGACCAGTTGGCCTATCGCCGCGCGCTTTTGCTCGGCGGCGTCTGCGGCTTGGCGGGCGCTGCCATCCTGTGCGTCGTCAAAGCTGACCTCGACTTCCATGCCCAGCTCGCGGTGATACTGATACGCCACATAGCCAATCAGGTTGAACATCACCAGCGTGAAATACAGCAGGATAAAGGTGGCCAGTGCCAGTAGCAGCCACGGGCTGCGGATACCGCTCAGCAGGTTGGCAGCCGCCATGCAGCTGGAGGACAGCAGGGTCAGCAGACCCCACAGCCCCAAGTACGGCATGCCGATACGGTTGGCCACAAACCACAGGTCGCGCGGGTGGATGGCGCGGGAAAAGCGACCATTAATGGCCAGAATCAGCATGCTGGCGGGTAGGGCCACCTGCAGCAAGGTGGTGACAATAAAGCCGACAAAAGGGTTAAAGTTGTAAGCCAGCCCGCTCAACAGCCCATCCAGCAACAGAATGCCTGCAAGCTGATAGGGCCGGTCTTTTTCACCATGGCCGTTGGTGATGTCGAACTGGTCCACAGTGAGGCGACCCATGGCCGTCTGCTCCAGCACCTCGAAGGCATAGCGGATAAACACCACCAACCCTGTCAGCACCCCCAGCAGCACAATCAGGTTGGGCAGCAAGGGGATCAGCAGCATCGCCAGCGCAAACGCGCCAATCACCAGTAGCGACCAACCCTGCAGCGGAAACAGGAAGAATCGCGGCATGCGCTGCCAGAATGGGGTGATGCGTGCGCTCAGGATACGGGACATGGGGCCAGCACAAATACAGATGACTGCCCTGATGGTAACGGGAATGAGGGGGAATGAACAGCAAGACCCACCTTGGCATGCTGCGGCATGCCAAGGCGGGCAGGGTACTTAGCCGCGATAGTAGCGCTGCGGTACGAACGGGGTCTTGGCGACCTTCATCGGTACCCGCTTGCCGCGCACCAGCGCAAACACCGGGGTGTCTGCGGCAGCAAACGCGGTTTCCACGTAGGCCAGCGCCATCACGCCGCCCAGCGAGGGGCCGAAGCCACCGGAAGTCACCTTGCCGATCACGCGGCCTTCCGCGTCTACCAGTTCGGCACCTTCGCGCACCGGGGTTTTTTCCAGGCCCAGCAGACCTACGCGCTTCTTGCTGGCACCTTGCTCGATCTGCTGCAGGATGCGATCAGCGCCGGGGAAGCCGCCGGCACGGGCACCACCGGTGCGGCGCACCTTTTGCATCGCCCACAGCAGGCTGCCTTCCACCGGTGTGGTCTGAGTGTCGATGTCGTGACCGTACAGGCACAGCCCGGCTTCCAGACGCAGCGAATCGCGCGCGCCCAGCCCGATCGGGGCCACTTCCGGCTGTGCCAGCAGCAGACGGGCTACCTCGACCGCCTTGGCGTTCGGTACCGAGATTTCAAAGCCGTCTTCACCCGTGTAACCGGAGCGGGTGGCGAAGCACTCCACCCCGGCCAGCGTGATGCTGCGGGCGGTCATGAACACCCAGCTCTTGAAGTCCACCTCAGGCAGCAGGCGGGCCAGCGCGGTCGCGGCCTGCGGGCCTTGCAGCGCCAGCAGCGCGTGCTCGGACAGCTCCACGATGTCGCAACGCGAGCCGATGCGTTCACGCAGGTGGGCGGTATCCTGCACCTTGCAGCCCGCGTTCACCACCACGTACAGATGATCTCCGGCGTTGGTGATCATCAGGTCGTCCAGAATGCCACCTTGCTCATCGGTGAACAGGGCATAGCGCTGTTGGCCCGGCTGCAGGTCGATCACGTCCACCGGCACCAGCGTTTCCAGCGCGGCCGCTGCGTCCGCACCAAACAGCTTCAGCTGGCCCATGTGCGACACGTCAAACAGACCGGCTTGCTCACGGGTGTGCAGGTGCTCTTTCAGCACGCCCATCGGGTACTGCACCGGCATGGCATAACCGGCAAACGGCACCATCTTGGCGCCGAGCTCCAGATGCAGGTCGTTGAGGGCAGTGGTCAGCAGGGGGGTGTCACTCATCATGGCTCCTTGGGGTAGTGAGGCCCGTCAGCACTCGATCACGTTCACCGGCACTTCGATGACGTTGATGGCGAGGCCGCCGCGGGCGGTTTCCTTGTATTTCAGTTTCATGTCGGCGCCGGTATCGCGCATGGTCTTGATCACGCGGTCCAGCGATACAAAATGCTTGCCGTCACCGCGCAAAGCCATGCGGGCGGCGTTGATGGCCTTGATCGAGGCCATGGCATTGCGCTCGATGCACGGCACTTGCACCAGACCACCCACCGGGTCACAGGTCAGGCCCAGGTTGTGCTCCATGCCGATCTCGGCGGCATTTTCAGCTTGTTCCGGTGTGCCGCCCAGCACCTCGGCCAGTGCGCCTGCCGCCATGGAGCAGGCTGAACCGACTTCGCCCTGGCAGCCAACCTCTGCGCCAGAGATGGAGGCATTCTCCTTGTACAGGATGCCGATGGCTCCGGCGGTGAGCAGGAAGCGGACAATGCCGTCGTCGTTGGCGCCCGGCACAAAGCGGTGATAGTAATGCATCACCGCCGGGATGATCCCGGCTGCGCCATTGGTCGGTGCCGTGACCACACGACCACCGGCCGCATTTTCTTCGTTGACCGCCAGCGCGTACAGGTTCACCCAGTCCATCACCGTCAGCGGGTCCTGCATCGCCTGCTCCGGCTTGTTGCAGAGCTGGCGCTTCAGGTCAGCGGCGCGGCGCTTCACCTTCATGCCACCGGGCAGGATGCCCTCGGTTTCGCAACCGCGACGTACGCACTCCTGCATCACATTCCAGATTTGCAGCAGGCCGCTGCGTACCTCGGCTTCGCTGCGCCAGACCTGCTCATTGGCCAGCATGATGTCGGAGATGCGCAGGCCATGCGTCCGGCACAATTGCAGCAGCTCGTCGCCGGACTTGAACGGATAGGGCAGGCGGGTATCGTCCGCCTTCAGCAAATCCTTGCCCGCATTTTCCTCGTTGACCACAAAGCCGCCACCCACCGAGTAGTAGATCTTGGCGCGAATCAGTTCACCTGCTGCGTCATACGCTGCAAAGCGCATGCCGTTCGGGTGGTAGGGCAGGCTTTGCCGCTTGTAGAGGATCAGGTGTTCCTTTTCCACAAAGCGGATGGTGTGCGTCCCCATCAGCTTCACGGTGTCTTCGCTGCGGATGCGCTCCAGCTTGGCAGGAATGCTCTCTACATCCACCTGATCCGGCAGGTCGCCTTCCAGTCCGAGCAGCACAGCGGTATCGGAGCCGTGGCCCTTGCCAGTTGCACCCAGCGAACCGTACAGCTCGGCCTTGATGCTGTGCACGGTGTCCAGCAGACCGTCTTCCTGCAATACGCTGACAAAGCGCCACGCCGCCCGCATCGGGCCGACGGTGTGGGAAGAACTGGGACCGATGCCGATCTTGAACAGGTCAAATACGCTGATGGCCATGACGCACTCCGTGTAAGGTCAGCCGAGATAGACCGGGAACCGGGCGCAGAGTTGCTGCACCTGCTGGCGAACACGGTCGATCACGGCGGGATTGTCCAGATCGTCCAGAATGTCGCACATCCAGTGGGCCAGCTGTTCGGATTCCGACGTTTTCATGCCACGGGTGGTCAGTGCCGGGGTGCCGATGCGGACGCCGCTGGTGACGAAAGGCGACTGTGGATCATTCGGCACCGCGTTCTTGTTCACGGTGATGTGGGCTGCACCAAAGGCCGCATCGGCCGCCTTGCCGGTCAGGCCGTGCTTGATCAGGCTGACCAGGAACAGGTGATTGTCGGTGCCGCCGGACACCACCTCATAGCCACGCTGAATGAAAGTGTGCGCCATTGCACGGGCATTCGCTACCACTTGTTCCTGATAGCTGCGAAACTCGGGATCCAGCGCCTCCTTGAAGGCAACCGCTTTGGCGGCAATCACGTGCATCAGCGGGCCGCCTTGAATGCCGGGGAACACCATGGACTGCAGCTTTTTCTCCAGATCGGGGTTGCTGCGGGCCAGAATCAGGCCACCGCGCGGACCACGCAGGGTCTTGTGGGTGGTGGTGGTGACGATGTCCGCGTGCGGTACCGGGTTCGGATAGACCCCTGCTGCTACCAGTCCGGCCACATGGGCCATGTCCACAAACAACAGCGCACCTACGCTATCGGCAATCTGGCGGAAGCGTGCCCAGTCCACCACACGAGAGTAGGCCGAGAAACCGGCCACGATCATCTTCGGGCGATGTTCCTGTGCCAGTGCCGCCACCTGCGCATAGTCGATTTCGCCGGTCTGCGGGTCCAGCCCGTACTGCACGGCGTTGTATATCTTGCCAGAGAAGTTGACCTTGGCGCCGTGGGTCAGGTGACCACCGTGGGCCAGGCTCATGCCCAGAATGGTGTCGCCGGGGTTCAGCAGTGCCATGTAGACGGCGGCATTGGCCTGTGAGCCGGAGTGCGGCTGCACATTGGCGTAGTCGGCTCCGAACAGCTGCTTGGCGCGCTCGATGGCCAGTGTCTCCACCACATCGACATGCTCGCAACCGCCGTAGTAACGCTTGCCGGGATAGCCCTCGGCGTACTTGTTGGTCAGCACCGTACCTTGCATGGCCATCACGCGCGGACTGGTGTAGTTCTCGGAGGCAATCAGTTCGATATGGTCTTCTTGCCGGGTGGTCTCAGCGCTGACCGCTGACCACAGCTCCGGGTCAAAGTCCGCTACCGTTGCGGGGTTCCACATGGTCTCATCCAGTTCTTGTTATGGGATCAATGCCAACCTTGAGCGGTTGGTGAAGCTGGCCGTGGGGTGTATGGGGGCGGCCAGTCTGATCGCATGGTAGGGGGTGAAGCTGGATTTGTGAAATTGATAGTTGTTATGTTTTGATTTGCTGCGCAAATGAAGCGGGGCCGGGCAAGCCGGCCCGCACCTCAGGTCTGGAAACGCTGTAACGCCGCTTCCAGTTGATTGGACAGCTGCACCAGTTCCCGAGCACTGTGCTCGGTCAGGTTGGCCGCCCGACGCGTTTCATCCGCCATGCGCGACACATGATCCACTTGTTGTGCCAGCTGCTGGCTATTCTGGCTTTCCGTCTGCAGCGCACTGTTCAAGTGTTGCATGCGGGCTTCGGTGGTGCTGCTTTGCTGCTGAATGCCGCTCACCGTGTTGCCCGCATCACGGGTCAGCTCGGTACTGAGCGTGACTTGATGCACGCCATGGTTGATGCTGCTCACCGCTTGTTCAATGGTGTGCTGAATTTTCTGGATGACGCTGACGATTTCGTGAGTCGAGTTGGCCGTGCGCTCAGCCAGTTTTCGCACCTCGTCGGCCACCACGGCAAAGCCGCGCCCTTGTTCCCCGGCACGCGCCGCTTCAATGGCGGCATTGAGCGCCAGCAGATTGGTCTGGTCGGCGATTTCCTTGATGATGCCGACGATGTTGCCGATTTCCCGTGCGTCACCCTCCAGTGAGCCCATGGTGGCGGAGGTATCCCGCATGGCAAAGGCCAGTTGCTCGACTTCATGGGCAACCCGATGTACGGCACCGCCACCTTGCTCTGCCAGAGTGCCAGCTTGCCGGGCTTGCTCCAGGGTATGGTGTGCCTCCTCCGCCATCTGGCTGAGGGACAGGCTCAGGTGGTCGATCACGGCGTCCATGCGCTGAGCCGCTTCGGATTGCGCCTCGGCGTTGCTGTTGACCTGCACCGCGGCGCTGCTGAAGGTGTCGGTGTTGTGCCGGATGGCATTGCTGGCGTCCCGGGTTTGCTGCACCAGCATCTGCAGAGAGCCCAGCAGGTGATTGAACGCGGTAATGGCCGCGCCCAGCTCATTGGACTGGCTGTAATCTACGCGCAGCTGCAGGTTGCCACTGCGTTCTACCTGGCGTGCCACGGTGGTGAGCTGTGACAACGGGAGGGTGACGGTTCGCACCACCCGCCAAGCGAGGCCACTCAGGCCGATGACTGCGGCCAGGGTAATCACGGCCACCCATAGCCGCATCTGGCCGACTGTCCGGTCCGACGCCTTTTCAATACGGGACGCGTCATTCTGGATGGCATCGGACAGCTTGCCCATCTCCTCTTCCAGCGTCTCGAAGTCCTTGTAGAAGCCGGGCAGGTCACCTTGGATAGCTGCAGTGCCCTGTCCAGCCTTGCTGGCCACGCTGGCCCCGGTGCTGAGGTAGCGTTCGACCAGGGGCAGGGTGCGATTGAACTGGGAGCGGGTATCCGGATCGGTGATCAGCTTGCCGTTGGCGGTCATCATCTCGCGGAAATGCTGGGCATGCTCGGCCAGCGCGTCTTGGCCTTCCTTGATGCCTGCTGCGTTCTGGCTGGCCACATCCAGTTGCAGCTTGAGCACGTCGCCCCGCAGCGCATCGTGCATCATGTCGGCTTCCATTTGCTGACGGACCATGGACTGGCCGCCCAGTAGTTCGCCCAGCAGGCTGTGAAGGTTGCTGCTCCCCATCATGCTGAGTCCGCCGAGCAGCACTGTAACCAGGATGCCGGTCACGGCCAGGGTGATGAGTTGAACGCGAATAGAGAGTCGTTGCACGCTGACCTCCTGAGTCCCGTACGCGGGTGGTATCTCTGCAGCGTAGACGGGACTGCGGAAAATGCCAGTGACAAAGCGGACAGGGTTACAGCGGCAACATCAAGGTGTTCTTGACCTCTTCCATCACAGCATAGGTATGGGTTTCCCGCACGCCTTTCACTGAGCCGAGAAACTCATCCAGAAAAGCGCGGTATTCCGTCATGTCCTTCACGCGGGCCTTGATCAGATAGTCAAAGCCACCGGCGACCATGTGGCATTCCATGATCTGCGGCATCTTCTGCGCGGTACTCTTAAAGCTGGCAAAAGACTCAGGCGTGGTGCGGTCCAGCGCCACTTCAACAAACACCAGGAGCCCTACCCCCAGCAGATTAGGGTCCAGTACCGCCATGTATTTACGGATGTAACCCGCCTGCTGGAGGCGTTTGGTTCGCTCCAGGCAAGCCGCAGGGGAGAGGTGGATGCGTTTGGCCAGCTCCACATTGGTCATGCGGCCATCCTGCTGCAACAGTTTCAGAATGGTGCGATCCGTTCGGTCCAGGTTTGCCATGATGACTTCCGTGCATGATTCGGTTGGTATTGAATTTTAGCAAATTATATTCTGCTATGTTGGCATTATTCAAAACCCTGTCTGTCCGCAAGCCTAATATCATGAATAAAAAACGCCGTCAGTGAAAACGGCGCGGACCAACATGGTTTTTGATGAAACAGTGGGTCTGAATGCAGGGGCAACCCAAGGTCTGATGAGGTGATGGTTTCACCTCCTGCGGTGCGGGATACACGGCAAGACCATGGGCTGCATGTTCTCCCCTTTAAAGATGGTAACGCGTGTCAGCTGACATGCTTGCCGGGTAGTGTAGAAAGTATAAACGGAATACCGAATGGCGACCTTACCCTCCCCACCCCCCCCCGTCGCTGCGGGCCTCGCCAACCTCCGCCCCCGTTTCTTGATGGACGAGGCGAGTGCCCTGCGACCCTTGCTGGAAGCGGCCACCTTGTCGCCAGAAGTGCGCGCACAGGTGCAGGCCACGGCACAGCAGCTGGTGTCGACGGTACGCACCCGCAAGCTGACCAAGCTGGATGCCTTCTTGCAGGAATACGGTCTGGATACGCAAGAAGGCGTGATCCTGATGTGCCTAGCCGAAGCCTTGCTGCGCATCCCGGATAATGAGACGGCCGACCAGCTGATCCGGGGCCTGTTGGCCAAGGGAGAGTGGGACAAGCACATGGGCAGCAGCACCTCGTGGCTGGTGAATGCCTCCACCTGGGGGCTGATGCTGTCCGGCAAGATCCTGAACTGGACCAGCGAACCCAAGCAGATCGTCTCGCGGCTGACCTCCAAGCTGGGTGATGTCACCCTGCGGCAGGGGGTGAAAGCTGCGATGGGTATCCTCGCCAAGGAATTCGTGATTGGCGAGACCATCGAAGATGCGCTGAAGGAATCCCAAGCGCAGCCAGAATTCCGCTATTCCTTTGACATGCTGGGCGAAGCGGCCTTTACCGCAGAAGATGCCAAGCGCTACTTCCGGGATTACCAGCACGCCATCAAGGCGCTGGCCTGCGCCCCGCAAGATGATTTCAATGGCCGCAACAGCATTTCGGTCAAGCTCTCCGCACTGCACCCGCGCTACGACTACACCAAACGCGAGCGGGTACTGGCCGAGATGGTGCCGCTGGTGCTGCAATTGTGTGAGCAGGCGCGTGACGCCAACATTCTGCTGACGCTGGATGCGGAAGAGGCAGACCGGCTGGAGCTGTCGCTGGAACTATTCGCCGCCCTGCTGGCGGCACCGAGCCTCAAGGGCTGGAATGGTCTGGGTCTGGCGGTCCAGGCTTACCAGAAGCGTGCACCGCTGGTGATCGACTGGCTGGCTGAGCAGGCGCGTCAGCATGGCAAGACCATTCCGATCCGGCTGGTGAAGGGTGCGTACTGGGATGCCGAAATCAAGCGCGCTCAGCTGGGCGGGCTGGAAGGCTTCCCGGTCTACACCAAAAAATCGCACACCGATGTGTCCTATATGGCCTGCGGCCGTCGCATCTTGTCGCACGGCACCGCCTTTTATCCGCAATTCGCCACCCATAACGCCCATACCGTGGCCTATTTCCTGGAATTGACCCGTGGCACGCAGGCCGAGTTTGCCGGTGCCCAGTTTGAATTCCAGCGCCTGCATGGTATGGGTGAAATGCTGCACCGGGCGCAGATGGATCGCTGCAAGGTGCCGGTACGGGTCTACGCCCCGGTGGGTTCCTTCCACACCCTGCTGCCGTATCTGGTGCGCCGCCTGCTGGAAAATGGCGCCAACAGCTCCTTCGTCAACCGGCTGGGCGATGCCAACCTGCCGATTGAAGACGTGATTGCCGACCCCGTGGCCAAAGTGGCCGCAACTGACCTCAGCGGCCACAGCAAGATTGCACTGCCGCTCGCCATTTTTGGCGATGAACGACCGAATTCCAAGGGATTGAACATGGCCGACCTCGACGTGCTGACCCGTCTGCAGACTGAAATGCAGCAATATCTGAACCAAAGCTGGCATGCCTGCCCGCTGATTGGCGGCGAACGCCTGCATGGCGACAATGTGGCTGCTTTCAACCCGGCCAACATCGCCGAAGTGATCGGCAGTGTGACCAACGCCAGTGACGAGCAGATGGAGCGAGCCCTGCAGGTGGCGCATGCTGCTGCTGAAGGCTGGAACCAGACCCCGGTTACCACCCGTGCGGCGGCCTTGTATCGCGCCGCCAACCTGATGGAAGAACACCAGGCCGAGCTGATTGCCATGCTGGTGCGTGAAGCGGGCAAGACCATGGGCGATGCGCTGGGTGAAGTGCGCGAAGCGGTGGATTTCTGCCGCTACTACGCCAATGAAGCCAAGCGCCTGATGGGCCAGCCGATCCAGCTGCCGGCGGTGACGGGTGAAGACAACCAGTTGCTGCTGTCTGGCCGTGGCGTGTTCTTCTGCGTTAGCCCGTGGAATTTCCCGCTGGCCATCTTCATTGGTCAGCTGACTGCGGCCATCGCCGCCGGTAACGCCGTGATCGCCAAGCCAGCCGGGCAGACCCCGCTAGTGGCCTTCCGCGCGGTGGAGTTGCTGCTGGAAGCCGGGGTGCCCGGCGGCGTGCTGAACTTCCTGCCTGGCTCCGGTTCGCGCATTGGCCGCAAGGTGATTGGCGACCCGCGCATCGACGGCGTGGTGTTCACCGGCTCCACCGAAGTGGCGCAGCAATTGTTCCGCGGCCTCGCCAATCGTGACGGTGCCATCCTGCCGCTGATCGCGGAAACCGGTGGCATGAACGCCATGATCGTGGACAGCTCGGCCCTGCCGGAGCAGGTAGTCTCTGATGTGATCGTGTCAGCCTTCAATAGTGCCGGTCAGCGTTGCTCCGCCCTGCGCCTGCTTTTCGTACAAGACGATATTGCCGACAACATTATCAGCCTGCTCAAGGGTGCCATGGCCGAGCTGAAGCTGGGTGACCCAGCTTCCATTACCACCGACATCGGCCCGGCGATCGACGTCAACGCCAAGCTGGAGCTGGACCGCTACATTGCCACCATGCGCCAGACCGCGCGTGAAGTGGCGGCAGCACCGCTGCCACCGGAAGGCCGTGGCAACTTTGTGCAGCCGGTCGCTTTCGAGATCAGCCTGCAGCAGTTGCCGGAGCGTGAAGTGTTCGGCCCCATCCTGCATGTGATCCGCTGGAAGGCGGGCGACTTGCCCAAGGTGCTGGCCGCGATCCATGCCACCGGCTATGGCCTCACGCTGGGCATCCACAGCCGCATTGATGCGCATATCGACTGGGTGAAGCAGAACGCCAAGATCGGCAATATTTACGTCAACCGCAACCAGATCGGCGCGGTGGTCGGTACTCAGCCGTTTGGCGGCGAAGGCCTGTCCGGTACGGGCTTCAAGGCAGGTGGCCCGCACTATCTGCTGCGCTTCTCGGTCGAACGCGCCATTTCCGTCAACACCACCGCTGCGGGGGGCAACGCCAGCCTGCTGGCGATGGGCGGCGAAGGCTGATGCAAGCTCATACGGCGGGCTGCCTGGCAGCCTGCCCAACCGTGTAACACTGCTCTTCTCTACGTTGAGGACTTTGCCGGGCTTTTGCCCGGCATTTTTTTTCGGCGCGCCAAGCAGGTACAATATCGTTATGCGCCGTCCAGATCCCCTCTCTCATTACTTCCCGTTGCGTTTTGCCAACCAGGCCCAGGTCACCCGCTTTGCCAAGCAGTGCGTGCGCTGTGGGCAGGTGGTGGAATTGCCCAATATGTCGGGTGCGGTACGGGTGTTGCCCGACCGCGCCATGGTGGCCGCCAAGGCGCGTTGCCCCAAGTGCAGCCATGAGTTCCCGGTTACCTGCCTGATCACCCAGGACAAACAGGTGATGCGTCTGCACCTGCCAAACACATTGTTGATGTGGTACTTGCTGGCCACCACCTCGGCACCCGCGCCGCAAGCCCCCGCCCCCGCTGCAGCGACAGTTGACCTGCAACGCCTGCAGCGCAGCGAAGTGGAGCTGGCGGCAGACAGCGTCGGCCAGTTTGATGGTCAGCCGATTCCCGCCTGGATACGCCATGCCGGGGAACAGTTTGACTTTGAGGGCGTGCTCGGCAAAGGCCAGCAACCGGCACAGGACGAACGGGTGCTGGATGGTCAGCTATTGTACCGGCGCCATGTACTGACCGCCTGAAACGACAACGACCCGCAAGCGGGCCGTTGTGTTGTGGCGGCAGATTTATTGCAGCGCGTGCAGTTGCCAGCCACCTTCGCCGGTCAACTCCAGCTCCTGCTGGTGGAAAGGCCGCAGCGTACTGCGGTGGCCCACGCTCACCAGAATGCACTGCGGCAAGCGCTCGCGCAGCAGCTGGTACATGGCGTACTCCAGCCCTTCATCCATGGCCGAAGTGGCCTCATCAAGGAACAGCAAAGCGGGCTGCGCCAGCAACGCCCGGCCAAACGCCAGCCGCTGCTGCTCACCCAGCGACAGGATACGGCTCCAGTCTGCCTCTTCATCCAGCCGCCCGGCCAGATGCCCCAGCTGCACCTGCTCCAGCACCTTGACCGCATCCGGCCCTTCCACCGCCTCACCGGGGTAATACAAAGCCGTGCGCAGCGTACCAATCGGCAGGTAAGGCTTTTGCGAGAGGAATAGCGTAGCGCTGCCCTCAGGCCGCGCAATCTCCCCCTCAGCATACGGCCACAAACCGGCCAATGCCCGCAGCAAGGTAGTCTTGCCACTGCCGGAACGGCCCCGGATCAATAAGCGCTGGCCTTGGGTGAGGTTGAGGTTGAGCTGGTTGAGCAGGGGGTGGTGGTGGGGCGATTGCAGGTTCAGGTTTTGGATGTGCAGTTGTTCAGCACGAGCTTCAATGCTGGGCATAGGCAAAGCTCGTGCGTCCATGTTGGAGTCTACAAAGCCGGTAAGCCGGTCCAGTGTGGCTTTGTAGCCAGCGAAATCTGCAAAGCTGCGACGGAAGAACGAAAGATTGCCTTGCAGCTGCCCAAAGGCCTGGCTGGTTTGCATCAAGTCACCCAAGGTAATCTCTTTGGAGAAGAAGCGCTGGGCTTGCAGGATCAGTGGAAATACGACCGCAATTTGCGAAATGATCAGGTTGTAGCCATCCAGAAACAGATTGCGCCACAGCAGCTGCCACGCATTGGCGATGGAGGCCAGAAAGCGATTATCAAGAATCGCACGTTCCAGCGTATTGCCACGGAAGAAAGCGATGCTTTCACTGTACTCCTTGAGCCTGACCAGCGCGTAGCGATAGGTAGCGGCTACCTGCTCAGAGATGAAATTCAGTGAGATCAACGGTCTGCCGATGTAATACGCAAATACGGTAGCCGCGATGACATAAGCGTAAGCGACGTAGACCAAACCATGCGGTATCTCCAGACCCGCCAGCCTCAGTGTTCCGGCCAACCCCCAAAGGATAATGGTAAATTCAACCATCGAAACAACCGCATCAATAATGCCCATCAACAGCGACAAGGAGCTGGTGGCAAATGCGGTGATGTCTTGCTGGATACGCTGATCCGGGTTGTCAGAAGCATCTGGTAGGAAACCCGCCTTGTAGTAGGCGTTCCCATCAAGCCAGTCACCGACCAGACGTGTGTTCAGCCATTGCCGCCAGTGGATGGAGAATGCTTGCTGAAGATAGGTGATGTATAACGCCCGTACAACATGAATTGTTGCCAGAATGCAAAACACAATCATGGCAAACCAGAAGGCTGCAAAATCGAGCTTCTGCAAGGAGGTGTACATCTGGTTGTACCAGCGAGAAAACAGTACATCCATCCGCACACCGAACAGGGTGATCAACAGGATGAACATCAACGGCCAAATGGGGGAGCGCAGGTCGTATCGCAAGAAGTATTGGCCTGAGAGCCGCCAAAACTGCCGCCCCCAGCGCGTCGTCTGAATCAATAGCCCACCCACAATCACCAAGACAGTCAAGGTGATTCCGAACGCCTTGCCCAGCCAGATCAGGCTGTTGACGACCTCATTGCTCCAGTCCATCCGAACCCCTTCCCTCGCGCATGGCGCGGACAATGCCGCGCAGGATATCGACTTCTTCTTTTTCCAGTTGCTTGCGCCCAAACAGCCGCCGTAATCGCGGCATCAGCCGTTTGGGGTGTTTCGGGTTGAGGAAGCCGATGTCGATCAATGCGGCTTCCAGATGCTGATAAAACTGCTCCACCGCCTCATGGCTGGCCAACGGGTGGTGCTCTTCCACATTGGCCAGCGAACGGTTCACCGCCATCCGGCACTCATAGGTCAATACTTGCACCGCCTGTGCCAGGTTCAGCGAAGAATAATGCGGATTGGTCGGAATCGTCACCAGCAGGTTACATTGCTGCAGCTCGTCGATGCTCAGGCCGTTGGTTTCGTTGCCAAAAACCAACGCCACCGTCTCGCCGCGCTGGCTGGCTACGGTCAAACGCTGCGCGGCTTCGCGGGCGTCCACCAGCTCCGGCCCCAGCTCACGGCGGCGGCTGGTGAGTGCGGCGACGACCGTCGCTCCTTGCAAACCTGCCTGCAGGCTATCCACCACCTGTGCCTGCTCCAGCACATCCACCGCGCCGCTGGCACGGGAGGTGGCTTCATCATCGGGAAAATGCCTGGGGTTGACCAGCACCAGCTGGTTCAGCCCCATGTTTTTCATGGCACGAGCGGTCGCGCCAATATTACCGGGATGGGAGGTATGGGAGAGGACGACGCGGATGGGTGTCAGGGCCGCATCGGGTTGCAGGTCAAGGTCGGCAATGATGGATTTCATGGGATCGCAGTGTGCTGCGGTGGGCAGCCGGTTTATTCATATGTGGGCCGGATTGTAGCAGTCAGCATGGTTTCCTGCCCCCGCCTTGATCTGCGGGTGCACGCCGGATTTTGCATGAAATGGGCTTTTTGTTTATAATCATGCCGTTACGCCAGCTTTGGGCTGGCCTTGTGCTCTTTTCGACCTGCTGTCCCCAGACAGTGGGCTTGCTTCTTTTAAAAACAGGTCCGACTCATGCAATCGCATCCCATGCTCAATACGGCGGTGAAGGCCGCCCGTCGCGCTGCTGGCATCATTACCCGCGCCAGCCGCAATCTGGATACCCTGACGGTGCAACACAAGCAGCCGAATGATCTGGTCAGTGAAGTGGATCGTGCTGCCGAAGCTGCCATCATTGAGACCATTCTGGATGCCTACCCGCATCACGCCATTCTGGCGGAGGAAAGCGGCGTCACTGGGGAGTCGGACTACCAGTGGATCATCGACCCGCTCGATGGCACTACCAACTTCCTGCACGGTTTCCCGCACTACTGCATCTCCATTGCCCTGCAACACAAGGGGCAGATCACCCAGGCGGTGGTGTACGACCCCAACCGCAACCACCTGTTTACCGCCAGCCGGGGTGGCGGTGCCTATCTGGACAACCGCCGTATCCGCGTCTCGCGCCGCCTGCAACTGAGCGAAGCACTGCTGACCACCGGTTTCCCCTATCGTGATTTCAGCAATCTGGACAGCTACTTTGCCATGCTGAAGGATTTCACCACCAAGGCACGCGCGATTCGCCGCCCGGGGTCGGCCGCGCTGGACCTCGCCCATGTGGCCGCGGGCTGGTTTGATGGCTTCTGGGAGTACGGTCTGTCGCCGTGGGATATTGCCGCCGGTGTGTTGCTGGTACAGGAAGCCGGTGGTCTGGTGGCCGATTTCCACGGTGGTGAAGACTATATGCAGTCGGGCAATGTGGTGGCGGGCACCCCGCGCGTGTTTGGTCAGATGATGCAGGTGATTACCCCGCATCTGCCGAAGCCGGTAGACCCGGACAGCTTTGCCGCAGGCAACTGAGCGATACGCAGCATGAAAAAAGCCGGGGTAACCCGGCTTTTTTCATGCTGCGCGGGGTGGCTTACTTGCAGCCGATCACGCCATTCTGATAGTAGCCCTTCAGGCCGCTGGAGCAACGTGGCAGTTCAGCGGGCTGTGCGGCGCGGCAGCTGAATGCGCCGTTTTTCTTGGTGGAGCCCTTGATCAGCTCCCAGCCAGTCGGGCAGCTGGGTGCGACTACACCTTGCACAGCGACGGTGGTGGTGGCTTCACCCTTGCAGTTGTTCATGCCATCGAACTCTTTGCCTTCGACCTTCACCGTGAATTTGCCGGGGGCATCGAAGACATGGGTAAATTCTTTGGGAAAGCCCTGTTTCACGGCAATCTGTTCTTGTTGCCCATTGCCATAGGTCACCAGCAGACCACAGTCGATCTTGCCATTTTGCGAGGGGTCGACACGGAAGGTAACGGTGTCACCGGGCTTGGCCGGATTTGGGGTAGCGCTCAGGCTGCCGATGATCGGACGGGTAAAGGATTCCAGCGCAAAACTGCTGCTGGCAGCCAGCAGCAGGGCCAGGGGCAGCGCATGGCGTAATTTCAGCATGGTGAGTCTCCTGTTCATCTAAAAGGGTGATGACATGACATTAGCAAACCCACCCGCTATCGTCCATGCGCTGTAACCACCTTTAACCTTTATGCAAGGCAACCGCCAGCTGACTGCCCACCACCGCATTGTGCTTGACCAGTGCAATATTGGTGGCAAGGCTGCGGCCACCGGTCAGCTCCTTGATGCGGGCCAGCAGGAACGGGGTGACTGCCTTGCCGCTGATGCCTTGCTGGGCGGCTTCAGACAATGCCTGCTGGGTAATGGCATCAATCTCGGCCTTGGGCATTGCTTCGGCTTCCGGCACCGGGTTGCTGACCACCACGCCACCGCGCAGGCCCAGCTGCCACTTGGCGCGGATGAAGGCGGCTTGCTCGGCTGCGCTGTCGAGACGGAAGTCGGCTTTGAGGCCACTGTCGCGGGTATAGAAGGCGGGGAAGGCATCCTGCCCCACGCTGATCACCGGCACACCGTGGGTTTCCAGGTATTCCAGTGTCAGCGGCAGGTCCAGAATGGACTTGGCCCCGGCACACACCACCGCCACCGAGGTCTGCGCCAGCTCTTGCAGGTCCGCCGAGATGTCAAAGCTGGTTTCTGCACCACGGTGAACGCCACCGATGCCGCCGGTCACGAACACTTCGATGCCGGCCAGTGCCGCGCAAATCATGGTGGCGGCCACCGTGGTTGCGCCCAGTTTGCCGCTGGTCAGCACATAAGGCAGGTCACGGCGGCTCACTTTCAGCACGCCGGGGGTATTGCCGAATTGCTCCAGCTCGTCGTCGGAGAGGCCAATGCGAATTTTGCCGTCGATGATGGCAATGGTCGCCGGTACCGCGCCGTGGTCGCGAATGATCTGCTCGACTTCACGCGCGGTCTGCACGTTTTGCGGGTAAGGCATGCCGTGCGAAATGATGGTCGATTCCAGCGCCACTACCGGCTTGCCGCTGGCACGGGCGGCGGCGACTTCGGCTGAGAAAACCAGATAATCCTGCATGTGGGTGTCCTTCAAGGTTGGGTATCGGGGTCAGGCCAGCAAGTCCATCAAGCTGGCGGGGGTCAGATCGGGGTAGACCGTGCTGTTGCATTGCACGGTCAGCGCAGACAGGGTCAGGCCACGGCGGCAGGCGAGGGTGAGGTCGTCCGGCTGCTGGTGCAGCGACCAGCACACCGCTGCCGAAAAGGCATCGCCCGCGCCGGTGACATCGCGCACCGGCACCTGCGGTGCAGGCAGGTGGAGCAGACCTTGGTCGTGGGTGTGCACCACGCCGTCAGCGCCGAGGGTCACAATCAAGTCCTGCACGCCTTGCTGTTGTACCTGCTGGCAGGCGACTTCCAGCGCGGGCAGATCGGGTAACGGGCGGCCGACGCGGCTTTCCAGCTCGCCGCGGTTGAGGATCAGCAGGCGGATACCGCGCAGGTCGGCAGGCAGGCGCGCCATTTTGGGAATGGAAACAGCCACCACCACCAGCGGCACCGCATCTTCCCTTGCCGCGTATAGTAGGCTGGCTACGCTGTCGGCAGGCAGGTTGAGGTCCAGCACGGTCAGCGCGGCGGCGGCGCGCTGGGCGCTGCACTGTTGCAGCAACGTCGGGGTCAGCGCATCGCACAGCTGCATATGTGCCAGGGCCAGCACCATCTCACCATGGTCATCCAGCACGGCCGTGTAAGTACCGCTGCTGGCATGGGCTTGTTGCAGGCTGCCACGGGTGTCCACACCCAAACTGTGCAGGTGGCTGAGCAGGGCTTCACCGGCCGGGTCCTGCCCGACCGCCGTGATCAGATGGGTGGGGGCGCCCAGCCGGGCCAGGTTTTCGGCCACATTGCGCCCGACGCCACCAAAGGTTTCTTCTACCTCAACCGGATTGGAGGTGCCCATTTGCAGCGGCCCCAGTGTACGTACCTTGCGGTCGATATTGGCACCGCCAATGCACACCACCGGGCGCTGCTCCGGCAGCACATAGGCGCGACCGAGGATGCGCCGCTCACGGGTCAGGCTGGCAATATGCCCGGCCACCGCCGAGCGCGAGAGCCCGGTCTGCTCGGCCAGCTCCTGCTGCGACAGATAGGGGTTGTGCTGGATCAACTGCAGGATGCGTTGCCGCGGTGAGAGGTCACTCATGGCGTACCCGTTAGTAAACATATGTCTATAACAATAAACAAATGTTTTATTAATGGCAAGTCCAGCATGAAAAACGCCACCCGAAGGTGGCGTCAAAGGGGTGCTGCTGCTGCGCTCACTGCATCTTGGCGCCTGCGGCAAACCAGGTTTTCAGCAGGGTGCGCTCGGCATCGGTCATGCCAGTTAGGTTGCCCAGCGGCATCGCTTTCAGCACCACCGCTTGCTGCTGGATGCGCGCCAGATTGCGCTGGATGTCAGCGTCGCTATCCAGCTTCACGCCAGCAGGGGCGCTGGCAAAGCCGGGCTGGGTGGGAGCGGCAGCATGGCAGCTGGCACAGCGCAGTTGCAGGATCTGGCGAACCTCAGCATAGTTTGGGCCCGCAGCGGCAGCAGGGGTAGCTGGCACGGCCACCGAAGACACCGGGCGCAGCCACAGCAGTACCCCCAGCAGGAGGATGATACCCGCCAGCGGGTAGTGCCACGCCACCACGCCCTTGTGGCGCAGGTTGAAGAAGTGGCGGATCAGCACGGCGGCGAGGAAGATCAGCGCCAGCACCAGCCATGCCTGCGGATGGTTGTAAGTGAAAGCGTAGTGGTTGCTGATCATGCAGAACAGCACCGGCAGCGTCAGGTAATTATTGTGTACCGAGCGCTGCTTGCCGCGCTTGCCGTATACCGGGTCGGGCTGTTCACCCCGCTTGAGCATGGCCACCACTTTCTTCTGACCGGGAATGATCCAGAAGAACACATTGGCGGTCATGGTGGTGGCGATCATGGCGCCGACATGGATGAAGGCGGCGCGCCCCGACAGCAGGTGGGTCAGCAGCCAGGTCACGAATACCACAAAGGCGTAATACACCACGCCAAACAGCAACTGGCTGCGGTTGAAGAACAGGCGGCACAGCGTGTCGTACACCAGCCAGCCCCCGGCCAGCGTGCCGAGGCCAATCAGTACCGCCTGCTGCGGGCTGAGGTCGGCCACGTTCTTGTCCACCATATAGGTCCCGGCCTGCAGGTAGTACAAGACCGAAATTAGCAGGAAGCCGGTCAGCCAGGTGCTGTAGCTTTCCCATTTGAACCAGTGCAGCTCGTCCGGCAGGTGCTTGGGTGCCAGCAGATACTTCTGCGGGTTGTAGAAGCCGCCGCCGTGCACCGCCCACAGCTCACCATCGACACCGCGTGCTTTCAGGTCTGCATCCTTGGGCGGGCGCAGGCTGTTGTCCAGCCAGACAAAGTAAAAGGACGAGCCGATCCAGGCGATGCCCACAATCAGGTGCAGCCAGCGCAGCAGCAGGTTGGCCCATTCCAGCAGATAGCCTTCCATCAGCTTCCCCTGTAGGTTGAGTAGCTCCACGGGCTGACCAGCAGCGGTACGTGGTAGTGGCTGTCAGTGTCGGCGATGCCAAAGCGCAGCACCACCTGATCGACAAAGCGGGGCTCCGGCAGCGGGGTACCGCGTGCCGCAAAGTAGTCGCCCGCGTGAAACACCAGCTCGTAAATCCCGGTCTGGAACGCCTCACCTTCCAGCAGCGGGCTATCGCAGCGGCCATCGTCGTTGCTGCGGGTTTCGCGCAGCAGGCGACGCGCCGTACCGCTAATGGTGTAGAGTTCGATGCGGATATCCTTGCCCGGTAGCCCGGCGGCGGTATCCAGTATGTGCGTGGTCAGGCGACCCATCTGTCTCTCCTCTGTGCTGTTCTCCGGTCCAACCCGCAGTGCACCGTCCTGCCTTCAGGATAGCAGTGACACGGGCGCCTGTTTTACTGACTTGACATCAGCATATTTTCGACGATTTTGAGTGGATTGTTGACAATCATGAAACCGTGGCCCAATAATTGTCAACAATCAAAGCCGAAAATGTGTTGCACCTTCTCCCCCGGACAAACACATGAGTGAAGAAGAACTGTACCAAGAGATATTTGACGCGATCATGTCGCGCCAGTTACCCCCCGGCACCAAGCTGACCGAGGTGACACTGTGCGAGATCTTCGGCGTCAAGCGCAATGCGCTGCGCAAGGTGCTGACGCAGCTCGCCAGCAAGAAAATGGTGGAGTTGCATTTCAACCGCGGCGCGTTTGTCGCGACGCCCACAGTGGATGAGGCGCGCGACACGTTTGAAGTGCGCCGGGTGCTGGAAACCGCCGTGGTGGCCAAGATGGCCGGGCAATCGCCCAAACCGCAACTGGGCACGCTGCGGAATCTGGTCAAGGAAGAGCGGCAATGCTTCCACGACAAAGACTACCCGGGCTGGGTACGCCGCTCGCTGGATTTTCATAACCGGCTGGTGGAATTGTCGGGTAACCAGGTGATGGTGGAATACGTGCAGAACCTGGTGCTGCGCTACCCGCTGATTTCGGCGCTGTACGACCCGCGCAGCAGTAACTGCTGCTCGTTTGATGAACACGATGCCATTCTCGATGCCATCGAGAGCGGCAATGCCACGCTGGCGGTGCAGTGCATGACCTCGCACCTCGGCATGGTGGAGCACAAGTTGAACCTGATGGGGGCCGAGCCTGCCGTGTCGCTGGAACATGTGTTCCGCAGCCGCACCGTGCAGACCCAGCCAGACTGAGACCGAGAGCGGAAACGACATGCAGATCGACCCGAACTACCCGCGCGACCTGATCGGCTATGGCCGATCGGTGCCTCAGGCCGATTGGCCTGGCCAGGCACGGGTGGCGCTGCAGTTCGTCCTCAACTATGAGGAGGGCGGCGAGAACTGTGTACTGCATGGCGACCCGGCGTCCGAGACCTTCCTGTCCGAGATCATTGGTGCGGCCGCTTTCAGCAACCGTCATATGAGCATGGAGTCGATCTACGAGTACGGCTCACGTGCCGGGGTGTGGCGCATCCTCAATGAATTTGAGCGACGCGGCCTGCCGCTGACCATTTTTGGTGTGTCGATGGCGCTGGCGCGGCATCCGGAGCTGACCCGCGCTTTCGTTGAAGGCGGTCACGAGATTGCCTGTCACGGCCTGCGCTGGATCAGCTATCAGAATGTGGACGTGGAAACCGAGCGCGCCCATATGCAAGAGGCGGTTGAGATCATCCGCAAGCTCACTGGCGACGCGCCACTGGGCTGGTACACCGGGCGCGACAGCCCGCAGACCCGCCAGCTGGTGGTCGAACACGGTGGTTTCCTTTACGACGCCGATTCCTACGCTGACGATCTGCCATACTGGGTGCAGGTGGCCGGCAAGCCGCATCTGGTGGTGCCGTATACGCTGGACAGCAATGACATGCGCTTTGCCGCCGCGCAAGGCTTCAACAGTGGCGAGCAGTTCTATCAGTATCTGAAGGACGCCTTTGACGTGCTGTATGCCGAAGGTGAAACCGCGCCGAAAATGCTGTCCATCGGCATGCACTGCCGCTTGCTGGGCCGTCCGGCCCGTTTTCGCGCGCTGCAGCGTTTTCTGGACTATGTACAGTCGCACGACCGGGTGTGGATCTGCCGCCGGGTCGATATTGCCCGGCACTGGATCGCCCGGCACCCGGCTCCGGAGCTGGCATGAACCCACCGTATAGCCTGACCGCACTGAACCATGCTGACCTTGGCGCGTTTGTCTCGCTGCTGGGCGGCGTGTTCGAGCACTCACCGTGGGTGGCTGAAGGTGCCTGGCACCGGCGGCCTTTCGTCAGCGTGGATGACCTGCACCAGAAAATGTGCGAGGTGATGTGGTCGGCTGATCCGGTTCGCCAACGCGCGCTGATCTGCGCCCACCCGGAGCTGGCGGGCAAGGCCGCCATCCGTGGCGAGCTTACTGCGGATTCAACCAGGGAGCAGTCCGGCGCCGGGCTGACCCAGTGCAGCCCGGAAGAGTATGCGCGCCTGCAAGACCTGAACCAGGCCTACCGCGACAAGTTTGGCTTCCCCTTCATCCTGGCGGTGAAGGGCTGGCAGCGGGCGGAGATTATTGAGCAGTTTGCTGCGCGGCTGGCGCAGGATGAGGAACAGGAATTTGCAGAATGCCTGCGGCAGATTGCCCGTATCGCGCAATTCCGCCTCAGTGATCTGGTGAAGGAATAAGCATGGCCGCTGTACAGTTTGACCCGAATGCCCCTGCCTTCGTCCGGCAATTCATCAATCTGGCGCACCCCAAGCTGGGCGCGGCCGGGCTGTTTGCCACCGATGAGTTCTTTGCGCCGCTGTCGCGCATGCTGAACCCGGAGCCGGCGCAGTTCATTCCCGGCAAGTACGACGACCACGGCAAGTGGATGGATGGCTGGGAAACCCGACGCAAACGCAGCAATGGTCACGACTGGGCCATCGTCCAGCTCGGCCTGCCGGGGGTGATTCACGGTGTGGACATCGACACCAGCCACTTCACTGGCAACTACCCGCCCGCCGCGTCGATCGACGCCTGCCGCTGCGAAGGTACACCGGATGACAGCACGGTATGGCAGGAGATCCTGCCGTCGACCAATCTGCAGGGCAATAGCCATCACTACCTGGCGGTCGCCAGCCGCGAGGCGTGGACCCATCTGCGGCTGAACATTTACCCGGATGGCGGCGTGGCCCGCCTGCGGGTGTATGGCGAACCCGCCTGTGACTGGGCCGGGCGTGATCGCAGTGCGCTGTACGATCTGGTGGCCGCAGAAAATGGTGGCCGTCCGGTGGCGTGGAACGACGCCCACTTTGGTGCGCCGCATAACCTGCTGATGCCGGGGCGTGGCGAGAACATGGGTGACGGCTGGGAAACCCGCCGCCGCCGCGAGCCGGGCAACGACTGGTGCATCATCGCGCTGGGTCACCCCGGCGTGATCGAACAGATTGAAGTGGACACCTGCCACTTCAAGGGCAACTACCCGGACCGCTGCAGCATCCAGGCCGGTTACATCACTGGCGGCACCGAAAGCTCGCTGATCACGCAGAGCATGTTCTGGCCGGTACTGCTGCCGGAGCAGAAGCTGAGCATGGACGCGCAGCACTATTTCAGCAGTGAAATTGCCAAGCTGGGGCCGGTAACGCATGTGCGCCTCAACATCATCCCCGATGGCGGGGTGAGCCGCCTGCGCCTGCACGGCAAGCTGGCGGTGCGCTGATGGACCACGTGCGCCCCCTCCGGGTTGAACCGCTCAGCCGCGCGGCGTTTGCGCCGTTTGGCGATGTGATCGAGCTGGCAGGCGCTCGGCATTACCCGATCAATGGTGGCAGCTGCGAGCGCTACCATGATCTGGCGCAGGTCGATGTCGCCGAGCAGGGTGGCCGACCGTTAATCAATGTGTTTCGCGGCCAGGCCCGCGACCTGCCGATCACCATCAGCATGATGGAACGGCACCCGCTTGGCAGCCAGGCTTTCCTGCCGCTGGGCGAAACGGAGTATCTGATTGTGGTGGCACCGCCGGGTGAGCTGGATCCCGCGGCGGTGTGCGCCTTCCTGAGCACAGGCTGGCAGGGGGTGAACTATCACCGGGGGGTATGGCATCACCCGCTGCTGGCCTTGCACCACACGTCCGACTTCATCGTCGTTGACCGTGGTGGCCAAGGACATAACTGCGACGAAGTCGCGCTGGCTGAGCCGTGGCAGATTGATCTGTCCATGCTGCAAGCGGCGCGTGCGGCGCAAACCGAGCAAAACTGACCGGGCGTGGCACAACACCGGGGGGTATGGCGTCACGCCCTGGTCAGTTATTGCACCCAATAGGGTGCACACCGAGCACGACCAGCAGGCCATTCAAAACACCGGGGGGTATGGCGAATGGGCTGCTGGTTGGCATCCCGGCGTACGCCGGGAACCTGACAAACTGCGTCGCCGCCTGCGGGCGGACGGCGCAAGATGGACCCTGAAGACCGGCGCAGCGCCCGGAACCTCTGGCGACGGCGCACGGCGCAACAATCCGGACCACCGGATGGCTGGAGGAGAGGCTGATGGAAGGCGAAGTCCGCTTTCTGCTGAACGGGGTGGCGCACACGCTGCAGGCACCGCAACCCACCCGTACCGTTCTGCAGTACCTGCGTGAAGAGGCCGGCTGTACCGGCACCAAGGAAGGCTGCGCCGAAGGCGATTGTGGCGCCTGTACCGTGGTGCTGGCCGAGCCGGACGGGGACAGTGTGTCCCTCAAGGCCATTAACGCCTGTATCCAGTTCATCCCCACCCTGCACGGCAAAGCCCTGTATACCGTCGAAGCACTGAGCGACGCCAGTGGCCCACTGCACCCGGTGCAGCAGGCGATGGTGGATTGCCATGCCTCGCAGTGCGGCTTCTGCACGCCGGGCTTTGTGATGTCGCTGTTTGCCCTCTACCAGAACCAGCCGCAGGCCGAACGCAGCGAGGTGGCGGATTGCCTGTCCGGCAACCTGTGCCGCTGCACCGGCTATCGCCCGATTTTCGACGCCGCCCAGCGCATGTACCAGCTGCCGCGTGACACGCTGGACCGGCGCGCGCTGCGCCAGCAGCTGGATCAGCTGTCCGCCGGTGAGTCGCTGCACATTGAACGCGATGGCCAGCATTTCCACGCCCCGGTCAGTCTGGACGAGCTGGCCGCCTTGCGGCAGGCCAAGCCACAAGCCCGCATGCTGGCCGGTGGCACTGACGTCGGCCTGTGGGTGACCAAGCAATTCCGCGAGCTGGGCGATATCCTCTATCTGGGCCGGGTGGCCGAGTTGCATACGGTCAGCGAGCAGGATGGCGTGCTGCAGATTGGCGCGGCGGTCAGTCTGAATGACGCGTTCGCCGCGCTGGTGCGGCACTATCCGCAACTGCAGGAATTGCACCAGCGCTTCGCGTCCACCCCGATTCGCAATGCCGGTACCTTGGGCGGCAATGTCGCCAATGGTTCACCGATCGGCGATGCCATGCCCGCACTGATCGCGCTGTCCACCGAAGTGGTGTTGCGCGGTGGGACCACCACACGCAACCTGCCGCTGGAAGACCTCTATCTGGCCTACCAGAAGAACGCCATGCAGCCGGGCGAATTTGTGCAGGCACTGCGCATCCCCTTGCCGGATGCCCGCCTGTTCCGTGCCTATAAACTCTCCAAGCGCTTCGATCAGGACATTTCAGCCGTCATGTGTGGCTTTGCGCTGCAATTGCAGGACGGCATGGTGCAGGCGGCACGGCTGGCTTTTGGCGGCATGGCCGCCACGCCGAAGCGGGCGCAGGCTGCCGAGCAGGCCTTGGTCGGGCAACACTGGGGTGAAGACAGTGTTCGCCTTGCGATGCAGGCGCTGGCGACCGATTTTCAGCCGCTGAGTGACATGCGCGCCAGTGCCGCCTACCGCCTGCAAGCGGCGCAGAACCTGCTGTACCGCTTCTGGCTGGAGAGCAGCGGCAATGCGCCGGTCAGCGTGCTGGCCTGGGTCAAACAACAGGAGGCCTCCGCATGAGCGCCACCCACTTGCCAGGCATCGTCGGCCACAGCGTCGAGCACGAAAGCGCTCGCCTGCATGTCAGCGGTCGCGCACCGTATACCGACGACCTGCCGGAGCTGAAAGGTACCCTGCACGCCGCGCTGGGCCTCTCCAGCCAGGCCCATGCCCGCATCCTCAGCATGAACCTGGATGCGGTACGGCAAGCGCCGGGGGTGCGCTGCGTGATCACCGCTGCCGACATTCCCGGTGCCAATCTGTGCGGCCCGGTGCTGCCGGACGAGCCGATTCTGGCGACCGATACCGTGCACTTCCTCGGCCAGGCGCTGTTTGCGGTAGCGGCGGAGACGCGTGAGCAGGCACGCCGCGCCGTGCGGCTGGCACAGGTGGCGTACGAGCCGCTACCGGCGATTCTCACCGCGCAGCAGGCGGTAGAGGCCGAGTCCTGGGTGTTGCCGCCGGTGGAGCTGCGGCGTGGCGAGGCGGAAGCCGCGCTGGCTGCCGCACCGCACCGGCTGCAAGGGCAATGTCAGGTCGGCGGGCAGGAGCAGTTCTATCTGGAAGGGCAGATTGCCTACGCGCTGCCCAAGGAGCAGCACAGCCTGCTGCTGTACAGCTCCACCCAGCATCCGACCGAGATGCAGCATATGGTGGCGCACGCGCTCGGCTGGCACAGCCACGATGTGACCGTCGAATGCCGCCGCATGGGCGGTGGTTTTGGTGGCAAGGAATCGCAATCGGCGCTGTTCGCTTGCACCGCAGCGCTGCTGGCGCAAGCCAGTGGCCGACCGGTCAAGCTGCGTGCCGACCGTGACGATGATTTCATGCTCACCGGCAAACGTCACGACTTCGTGGTGGACTACGATGTCGGGTTTGACGATGAGGGCCGCATCCTCGGCCTGAAAACCACGCTGGCCTCGCGCTGTGGCTGGAGCGCCGACCTGTCCGGCCCGGTGAACGACCGCGCGGTATTCCACCTCGACAATGCCTATTACCTGGACGCGGTAGCCATCCGCTCGCTGCGGGGCCGCACCAACACGCAGTCCAACACCGCCTTCCGGGGCTTTGGCGGGCCGCAGGGCGTGGCGGCCATCGAGTACATCGTGGACGACATCGCCCGCACACTGGGGCGCGACCCGCTGGACGTGCGCTATATCAACCTCTACGGTGGCCCGGACGGGCAGGACCGCACCCGCTTATCCACCCACTACGGCATGGAGGTGGAGGATAACTGCCTACCGCGTCTGTTGCCGGAGCTGGAAGCCAGCAGCGATTACCGCGCCCGCCGCGAGGCCATCCGCGCGTTTAACGCCAGCAGCCCGGTGCTCAAGCGCGGCATTGCGCTCACCCCGGTCAAGTTTGGCATTTCGTTTACCGCCACCTTCTTTAATCAGGCTGGCGCGCTGCTGCATGTGTATACCGATGGCTCGGTGCTACTCAACCACGGCGGTACCGAAATGGGGCAGGGCCTGAATACCAAGGTGGCGCAGGTGGTGGCGCATGAGCTGGGGCTGGCCTTGTCGCAAGTGCGGGTGACCGCTACCGACACCAGCAAGGTGCCGAATACCTCGGCGACCGCAGCCTCCAGCGGAACCGATCTCAATGGCAAGGCCGCCCAGCACGCCGCGCAGCAGATCAAGGCGCGGTTGGTCACCTTCCTCGCTGAGCGGTATCAGGTTGCTGCGGAGCAAGTCCACTTTGCTGAGGGGCAGGTACGGGTGGGCGAGCAGACCTTCCGCTTTGCCGAGGTGGTGAAGCAAGCCTATCTGGCCCGCGTGTCGCTGTCGGCCAGCGGTTTCTACAAGACGCCGAAGATTCATTACGACAGCAAGACGCTGACCGGGCGGCCGTTCTACTACTTCGCCTATGGCGCGGCGGTGGCGGAGGTGATCATCGACACCCTCACCGGCGAGAGCAAGCTGCTGCGCGCCGACATCCTGCATGATGTTGGGCGCTCCATCAATCCGGCGCTGGACATTGGCCAGATTGAAGGCGGCTTTGTACAGGGCATGGGCTGGCTGACCACCGAAGAACTGTACTGGAACGCAGCCG
The DNA here is from genome assembly GCF_012641365.1 of Leeia aquatica. Lineage (NCBI taxonomy): Bacteria > Pseudomonadati > Pseudomonadota > Betaproteobacteria > Neisseriales > Leeiaceae > Leeia > Leeia aquatica. Next base: position 1,575,157 of record NZ_JABAIM010000001.1, on the reverse strand, counting down.
GCAAGCTGATGACGCACGCCCCCAGCACCTACAAAATTCCGGCCGCCAGTGATGTCCCGGCTGACCTGCGGGTGGCGCTGTTTGACAATGCCAACGTGGAAGACAGCATCCACCGCTCCAAGGCGGTGGGTGAACCGCCGTTGATGCTGGCTTTCTCGGTATTTCACGCCATTCGTGACGCGGTAGCCAGTGTGGATGGCTACCAGCGTAATCCGGCGCTTAACATGCCCGCCACACCGGAAGCGGTGTTGCAGGCCGTAACGACGTTGCGGGGCTGAGCATGCGCTGGCGCGATGCCCTTCACCAGCCGGACGTCACCCTGTGGGTGACGGTGCTGGCGGTATCGGGCTCCGCGCCGCGCGAGCCGGGTGCCCGCATGGCGGTGCAGCCAGACGCCTGCTTTGACACGATTGGTGGCGGCCATCTGGAGTTTCAGGCCATTGCGCACGCACGGGCACTGTTGCAGCAAGGGGTGACCCGGCATATCGAACGCTTTGCACTGGGCGCATCACTCGGCCAGTGCTGTGGTGGCGTGGTGTGGCTGCTGTTCGAGCGCTGGGATGCTGCACAGTGTGCCCAGATGCAGCAGGCGCTGCGGGGCGAGCACACGGTGTGTCGCCTGCAGGCTCTGCACGCCGATGCCACAGGGGCCGCATGGGGGGAGGTCGCCAGTTTGCGGCCACAGTTGCCCACTGCCTTGCACACGGCCCTGGATCAGGCCGATGCCCCACGTTGCCAGTGGCTGCAGCAGGGTGAGCAGCAGTGGCTGCTGGAGCGCTTCCCGGCCTGTGATTTCCGCATTGAGCTGTTTGGTGCCGGGCATGTAGCGCGTGCCTTGTTGCCGCTGCTGGCGAGCTTGCCGTGCACGGTGCACTGGGTGGACAGCCGCGAGGAGATGCTGCCTGCAGATGTGCCGGACAATGTGCAGACCGAATGGCTGGACTTGCCGGAGCAGCGGGTGGCAGAGGCCGCCCCCGGCAGCTTCTATCTGGTGATGACACACAGCCATGCCGAAGACCAGCGGCTGGTGGAGCACATCTTGCGACGAGGCGATGCGGCTTACTGCGGGCTGATCGGTTCGCGCAGCAAGCGGCAACAGTTTCGCCAGCGCCTGCGGCGGCGGGGTGTGAGTGAACTGCAGTGGCAGGCGCTGACCTGCCCGATCGGTGTCGCCGGCATTCGCAGCAAGCAGCCCGCCGCGATTGCCATTGCGGTAGCGGCAGAGCTGCTGCAACGCCATGAGGCCAGACAGCTACAGCAACAAGGACGGGTACAGGCACAGGCATAACACAGCACGATGGCTATCCTCGCACCGAGGGGGGCCGCAATGGAGGTAGGACAGGCATGGACCAATGGCTGGCAGCACTCCCTAAAACCGAATTGCACGTGCACATCGAAGGCACGCTTGAGCCCGAGCTGATGTTCACGCTGGCGCGCCGTAATGGTGTATCGCTGCCGTGGGTGGATGTCGAAGGGGTACGCGCAGCGTACCGTTTTCACAACCTGCAAAGTTTCCTCGACCTCTACTACGCCGGTGCCAGTGTGCTGCAGACCGAGGCGGATTTCTTCCAGCTGGCAATGGCCTACTTCCGGCGCGCAGTGGCGGACGGTGTCAAACATTGCGAGGTATTCTTCGACCCGCAAACCCATATCGACCGAGGCATCGACATCGGCACGGTGATCCGGGGTCTGGCCCGTGCTGCCGAGGCCATCCGTGCCGAATCCGGCCTCTCGGTGTATTACATCCTCTGTTTCCTGCGGCACCTGTCTGCCGAGTCGGCGATGCAGACCCTGCTGGATGCCTTGCCCTATCGTCGGCACTTTGTCGGCGTCGGGCTGGATTCCAGCGAGGTAGGCAATCCACCGGAGCGCTTCGAGACGGTGTTTGAGCAAGCCCGGCTGGAAGGGCTGCAGCGGGTGGCCCATGCGGGCGAAGAAGGCCCGCCGGAATACATCTGGCAGGCGCTGGACCTGCTGCGGGTGGCGCGCATCGACCACGGCGTGCGGGCGGAGGAGGACCCGCAGCTGATGCATCGCCTGCAGCAGGAGCAGATACCGCTCACCGTCTGCCCGCTGTCCAACCTCAAGCTCAAGGGGGTGGACGACCTCCGCCAGCACAACCTCAAGCGCCTGCTGGATGCCGGTCTGTGCGTGACGGTGAATTCGGACGACCCCGCCTATTTTGATGGCTATGTGCTGGCGAACTATCGCGCGGTGGCCGCTGCACTTGGCTTGTCGCGTGAAAACCTGTACAACATCGCCCGCAACGGTTTTGTCGCCAGCTTCCTGCCCGAAGTCGAGAAAGCGCGCTGGCTGGCCATACTGGAGCAATATTGGAATGACACCGCCGATTCCCCCGTGAGGCCTGCATGACCATTCAATTCAGTACGCAACCCCGCCTGGAACTGCGCGGCATCAGCAAGCGCTACCCCTCGGTGTGCGCCAACGACAATGTCAGCCTCAGCGTGATGCCGGGAGAAATCCACGCCGTGCTGGGCGAGAATGGCGCCGGTAAAAGCACGCTGATGAAGATCATCTACGGTGCGGTGCATGCCGACCAGGGCGAGATGCTGTGGGATGGCCACCCGGTCAAGGTCGCCAATCCGGCAGCGGCGCGCCAGCTGGGCATTGGCATGGTGTTCCAGCATTTCTCGCTGTTCGAGACCCTGACCGTCGCAGAGAACATCGCACTGGCACTGGATAGCCGTTTTGACCTGGCGGCCCTTTCTGTGCGCATCCGCGAGGTATCCGAGCGCTATGGGCTGGCGGTGGAGCCGGAGCGGCTGGTGCACACCCTCTCGGTCGGCGAGCGGCAACGGGTGGAGATTGTGCGCTGCCTGCTGCAGAATCCGCGCCTGCTGATCATGGATGAGCCCACCTCGGTGCTGACGCCACAAGCGGTGATCCGCCTGTTTGTCACCCTGCGCCAGCTGGCGGCAGAAGGCTGTGCCATCCTCTATATCTCGCACAAGCTGGATGAAATCCAGCAGCTGTGTGACCGCGCCACCGTGTTGCGTGGCGGCAAGGTCAGTGGCATGGCGATCCCGCGTGAAGAAACCGCAGAATCGCTGGCGCAACTGATGATTGGCCGCGCGCTGCCGCGCCCGGAACGGCGCGCCCACCGCACTGGCGATACCCGGCTGCAGTTGCAGCAGCTGAATCTGCCGACGCGGGACCCGTTTGGCGTCTCGCTCAGCGGTATCAACCTGCAAGTGCATGCCGGGGAAATTCTCGGCATTGCCGGGGTGTCTGGCAATGGTCAGGCCGAATTGCTGTCGGTGCTGTCGGGCGAGCAGCGCATCAAGGATGCGGCAGCGGTGCGCCTGTGCGACGAAGCCGTCGGGCGCATGGGGCCAGGGCGGCGGCGCGACCGCGGCCTCGCCTTTGTGCCTGAGGAGCGGCTGGGGCGTGGTGCGGTACCGGCGATGTCGCTGACCGACAACGCCTTGCTCACCGCACACCGGCAAGGGTTGGTCCGCAAAGGGCTGATCGCCAGCCGCAAGGTGCGTGAGTTTGCCGAAGCCTGCATTCGGGATTTTGGCGTCAAGTGCGGCGGGCCGGATGCCCCGGCGCGCAGCCTTTCTGGCGGCAATCTGCAGAAATTCATCGTCGGTCGTGAAATGCGGCAGCAACCCAAGGTGCTGATTGTGGCGCAGCCCACCTGGGGGGTGGATGTTGGCGCAGCGGCCTTCATTCGTCAGCAGTTGCTGGATTTTGCCGCCCAGGGTGTGGCCGTGCTGGTGATCTCGGAGGAGCTGGAAGAGTTGTTCCAGATTTGCGACCGCATCAGTGTGATTGCGGGTGGCCGCCTGTCGGCCTCCAAGGCCGTGGCGGAGACCAACAGCGAAGAGATCGGCCTGTGGATGGCCGGCATGTTTGAAGGCGGCCCAGCGGAACAGGTGGCGGCGTGATACGCCCTATCCTGCTCGGTGTCGTACTGCTGGGGCTGGGTGGCTGCGCGACGCTGACCGTACGTGAACCGATGCCGTCAGACCCTGAGTTGCAGCAACAGTTGCTGGGGCGCTGGCGTTGTATCGCGCCGCGACAGGTGAAAGAAGCCCCACAGTCTGAAGGGCAGTCGAAGCCAGAAGACGAGCGTGGCTGGCTGGATGTTCAACCTTCTGGGACGGTCATCGTGTCCGACGATCAAGGCGGCAGACCGGAACGCTTTCGGGTCACGATGTCCCGGCTAGACCAGCGCCTGCTGTTTTTTGCACAAACCGCCAAACCATCCAGCAAACCTCAGTGGCTAGTGCTGGGTGGGGCCTGGGAGGGGGAGGGCTTCTGGATGGTGATGGCCAGTGAGTATAAAAACCTGCACCGGGCAGTCCGGCAAGGACAGGTCGCCGGGAAGGCGGATCGCAATGGCGGTGTCCAGCTCCAGGTTCCGGCCCGGCAATTGCCCGCGCTGATTGCGCGCTACGGTCAGCACTGGTTTGACCCGAAGGACGCGATACACTGTGTCCGTGATGTGAATGAGAAGCCCGCCAAGGAGGCCTCTGCATGATGTTCAAGCTGGAAACCCGGCCCGTACCGTCGGCCTGGATGCGCTACCTGTCGCCGGTGCTGGCGGCGCTGCTGACCCTGATCTGTGGCATGGTGTTGTTTGCTGCGCTTGGGCGGGCACCGCTGGAGGCATTCGAGGTGTTCTTCCTCTCGCCGGTGCAAGACCTGAACGGGGTGACCGAGCTGCTGCTGAAAGCCTCGCCCCTGTGCCTGATTGCGCTGGGGCTGGCGATTGGCTTTCGAGCCAATGTGTGGAATATCGGCGCAGAAGGGCAGTTGACGCTGGGGGCCATCTTTGGTGGCACGCTGGCGATCGGGTTTGACGGCAGCAGCAGCCCCTGGCTGCTGCCCGGCATGGTGCTGGCCGGGATGCTGGGTGGCGCGCTGTGGGCCGCAATGGCCGCGTTGCTGCGTACCCGCTTCAACGCCAATGAGATTCTGGTCACCCTGATGCTGACCTACATTGCCAAGCTGCTGCTCGGTTATCTGGTGGATGGGCCGCTGAAAGACCCGAACGGGCAGAATTTCCCGCAGTCCATCATGTTTGGCGATGCTGCCCTGTTCCCGATGCTGGTGGAGGGGACCCGGCTGAACGCGTCGGCGCTGCTGACGGTGCTGGCGGTGCCGCTGGCCTGGCTGTTCCTCAGCAAGAGCTTTGCCGGTTACCAGATGCAGGTGGGCGGTCAGGCCCCGGCCGCCGCTCGCTACGCCGGGTTTTCCGAATCCCGCTCCATCTGGCTGGGGCTGCTGATCAGTGGCGCCGCCGCAGGGCTGGCCGGGGTGGGCGAGGTGGCCGGGCCGCTGGGCCAGCTGCAGCCCTCGGCCTCGCCGGGCTATGGTTTTGCCGCCATCATCGTGGCGTTTCTGGGGCGTTTGCACCCGGTGGGCATCGTGCTGGCCAGCTTGCTGATGTCGCTGCTGTACCTGGGCGGCGAGTCGGCGCAGATGAGCTTGCAGCTGCCGAATGCCATCACCGGCCTGTTTCAGGGCATGCTGCTGTTTTTCCTGCTGGGCTGCGACCTGCTGGTGAATTACCGGCTGCGCCGCCGTCAACCCGTGGTCCGTGCGTCCAGCACGGCAGCGGCCAAGGTGGAGGCCTGAGATGCTCGATCATACTGCGGCATTGTTGGCCCTGACCCTGAGCGCAGGCACCCCGCTGGTGTTTGCCGCGCTGGGGGAGCTGGTCACTGAAAAATCCGGGGTGGTCAACCTCGGGGTGGAAGGCATGATGCTGGTGGGGGCAATTGCCGCCTTTGCCACGGTGGCCAGTGGCGGCAGCCTGTGGGCCGGGGTGGCGGCGGGTGCGGTGGCCGGTATGGGCATGGCGCTGATCTTTGCCGTGCTGGCGCTCAGCCTGCAGGCCAACCAGTACGCCAGCGGGCTGGCCTTGTCCATCTTTGGCATTGGCCTCTCCGCCTTTGTCGGCAAAGCCTGGCTGGGGACCGCCATTCAGGGCTTCCAGCCGGTGAGCTTGCCGGGGCTGAGTGCCATTCCGCTGCTGGGACCCGCGCTGTTCAAGCAGACGCCGATGGTCTATCTGGCTTTCCTGCTGTTTGCTGCCATCAGCTGGCTGCTCTACCGCAGCAAGGCCGGGCTGGTACTGCGCGCGGTGGGTGAAAGCCCGGAATCGGCACACGCGATTGGTTATGCGGTCATCCGCATCCGCTATATGGCGACCCTGTTTGGCGGCGCCTGCTGCGGGGTGGCCGGCGCGTACCTGGCGCTGTCCTACACCCCGATGTGGGTGGAGAACATGACGGCGGGTGCGGGCTGGATTGCGCTGGCGCTCACCGTGTTTGCCACTTGGCGACCACTGCGGGTGCTGCTGGGGGCCTACCTGTTTGGTGGCGTCACCATTTTGCAATTCCACGCGCAGGGGCTGGGGGTAGCGATCCCGTCGCAACTGCTGTCGATGCTGCCGTATCTGGCCACCATCGTGGTGCTGGTGCTGATCTCGCGCAACAGTCAGATGATCCGCCTGCACGCCCCGGCATCGCTGGGCAAACCCTTCCTTGGCGGTGGCTGAAACTGATGTACAATACGCTTGTCGCAGGCACGGAAGGGTGCCGGTGGACAAAAAAGGGCGCGCCGAAAGGCGCGCCCTTTTTCATGGGGGCCTATGATTCAGAAGCGGGCCTCCAGATGTCCAAACGGAGGTTGCCCTGAGTCGCTGCGTGCGGCGCTTCAGGCCAGCCCCCCAGACTGGTTAAAGGAGTAGTACACATGTCTGAGCTGACCCTGTTCCGGGCGTCCATCCTGCATTTTCTGCGCGACCCCGGCGAAGCCGCCGACGATCGCGCCTGGCAGTATTGGGAGGACGGCGCACTGGTGGTCGAATCTGGCCGCGTGGTGGCCTGTGGCCCGGAGGCCGCGCTGCTGACGCAATACCCGCAGGCCAAGGTGGTGGATCACCGTGGCAAGCTGCTGCTGCCGGGTTTTGTCGATACCCACATCCACTTTGCTCAAACGGACATCATCGCCAGCTATGGCGCGCAATTGCTGGACTGGCTCAATACCTATACCTTCCCGGCCGAGCGGCGCTTTGCCGACCGCGTGCACGCCGACAACGTGGCGCAGTTCTTCCTAGACGAGCTGCTGCGCAACGGCACCACCACCGCTGCGGTCTACCCGACGGTACACAAGGCCTCGGTGGATGCCTTCTTTAGCGCCGCAGAGCAGCGGCAGATGCGCATGGTATGCGGCAAGATCATGATGGACCGCCATTGCCCGGATTTCCTGCAAGACAATGTGGCGAGCGCCGAGGCGGACAGCCGCGAGCTGATCGAGCGTTGGCATGGTCGCGGTCGTGCGGGCTATGCGCTGACCCCGCGCTTTGCGCCGACCTCCACCCCGGAGCAGCTGGCGATGACCGGGCGGCTGTTTGCCGAATACGAGGGCTTGTGGCTGCAGACCCATGTGGCCGAGAACGTGGACGAAGTGCGCTGGGTGGCCGACCTGTTCCCGGATGCCCGCAGCTATCTGGACGTGTACGACCGCTATGGCCTGCTCGGCGAGCGCGGTGTCTACGCCCACTGCATCCATCTGGACCGTGCCGACCGTGAGCGAATGGCGGCGACCGGTACCGCCATGTCCTTCTGCCCGACCTCCAACCTGTTCCTTGGCAGTGGCTTGTTTGACCTGAACCGCGCCCGCGAGCTGGGGGTGCGGGTGGGGCTGGCGACGGATGTGGGCGGCGGTACCAGCTTCTCCATGCTGCAAACGCTGAACGAGGCTTACAAGGTGTTGCAGCTGGGCGGGCAAAAACTCAACGCCTGGCGTGGCTTCTATCTGGCGACACTGGCCGGGGCGGAGGCGCTGTATTTGGAAGACCGCATCGGCAACTTCCTGCCCGGCAAGGAGGCCGATTTCGTGGTGCTGGACTGGGCCGCCACGCCGCTGCTGGAACGCCGCATGCAGGCGGCGCAGTCGCTGGAAGAGCGGTTGTTTGCACTGATGCTGCTGGGTTGCGACCGGGTGGTGGCACAGACCTATGTGCTGGGCGAGCCGCGCTTGCCTGCCGGCTGATGATGGGCCGGGCGTAACGGGGCGAGCAGCGGGCGCAGGCCGTTATGGTCGATTTCCTGCATCAGCGCCAGCAGTCGCCCCAGCGTGCCCGGTGGAAAGCCACTGCGGGCAAACCAGTTGAGGTAATGCCCCGGCAGTTCCGCCAGCGCCCGCCCCTGATACTTGCCGAAGGGCATGCTGGTGTGCCACAGCTTGTGCAGGTCTACCGGGTCCATCGGCTTTAGTCTTCGCCTTCATCTACGGAACTCAGGTCAGGCTGACCTCCTGGCGCGGATGCGAGCAAGGCAGCACGCCAGAGGGCCTTGGCGTGCTGCAGGAATACGGGTGGTGCGCTGGTAAAATCCTGCTCCGACTGGTAGCAGCCGGTATGCCAGTGCTGCGGGTCCATCTTGCTGAGATCCGTGCCAGGCGGGCAGGCGGCAGCTTGCGGCACCGGTGGTGGGGTTTTGCCCTGCAAGGCCTCGTCCGGCAGCCAGGTGGTGCCCCGTAAGCCCCATTTGCCATCACGCTCGCGCAGGATCACTTTCATGTCTTGCGGGCTGACATCACTGGTGCAGGTGGTGTGATAGGCCATGGCGACCTCATGAACACCATCCTGATCCAGATCGGTAATGCGCACTCCCTCCGGATAGAAACGAGCCACACTGTCAAATGGGCAATCCTTTACCCCATCCTGCAGTAGCCACAAGCGCTCGGCCTTGCCAGCCTTAACCCGGAATTGGGCAACATGCAGCAGGCTTTCCGTGGCATCCATCTCTTCAAAAGTGTAGCTACGCTTGCTATGGCTGCGTACCAGCCAATGCTCGCCATCGGCCTCGGTCCAATACCAGACTTGTAACAGCTTACCCGGCAGTTTGATGTCAGCGGGCAGGGTCTTGGGGTCGACTGGGTTGATGGATGCCGGAATCGCAACCCCGGCTGGCGCGGCTAATGCCACAGCTTGGCTGGTGATGGGTTGCGAGCGGGTATCACTTGCCGGGGCGGCACTATCGCTCACCTCTTGGCGGGGGGCCGGGCAGGCCGTCAATAGCAAAGTGGTGGTGAGCAGCAGCGGCAGGATCAGACGTTGCAGGGCATGGGGCATGGTATGCAGGTTCCGTGAGGCAGGAGGCCATGCAGGCTGCACGGCAAACAGGGCCTGATTATAACAGCCTGCTTGCCGTTGTCATGAATTATGCCGCCTGCTGCTCCAGCACGAAGCGGCTGCCGGCACCCTGGCCCAAGGTCTGCACCAACCACGGCATCAGTTGCTCCAGCAGTGGGTGCAAGGTGTAAGGTGGATTGAGGATGAACATGCCACTGCCGTACATGCCAAAGCCATCCGGGTGTGGCGGTTCCACTTGCAGCGAGACGTTCAGCCAGCCTTTGACCGGCAAGCGCTTCAACTGCTCCAGCATCAATTGCCACTCCACCCGCTGCAATTGTGGATACCACACCGCATAGATGCCGGTGGCAAAGCGGCGCAGTGCATCCTCCAGCGCTTTGGTGACGCGCTGATAGTCCTTCTTGTCTTCATACGGTGGGTCGATCAGCACCAAGGCACGCCGGGGTGGGGGCGGCAGCAGGGCTTTCAGCCCGGCGAAGCCATCACTTTTGTCGACCAGTACCCGCTTGCCCAACGGCGACATGTTTTCCTGCAACAAGGTGAAGTCGCTGCTGTGCAGCTCATACAGGCGCAGGCGGTCATCCGGGCGCACCCGCTGCGCCGCCAGCTGTGGCGAGCCGGGGTAATAGCGCAGTGCGCCGTCCGGATTCAGCGCCAGCACATGTTGCAGATAGCTGGCGATCGGCTCTGGTAGCGCATTGCGCTGCCACAGGCGTGCGACTCCCGTGGCAAACTCGGCATTCTTGGTGGCATAGCCTTCGGTAAGTGCATAGACCCCGGCACCTGCGTGGGTGTCGATGTACCAATAAGGCTTGTCCTTCTGGTTCAGATAGATCAGCAGCTGATCTAGTACCAGATGCTTGAGCACATCGGCGTGGTTGCCCGCATGAAAGGCGTGGCGATAACTGAGCATGACGTGGGGCCCTGAAACGAATGCCGCGATTGTACGGGATCAGGACGCCGCCCACCATGCCAATCGGGTGAGCGGGGGGGGGCTCGTTCAGAGCCCAGATGTTTTAACCACTGAATACGGTTTGTGTGCACACCAGTTTTTCACCCTGGCGCAAGGCGATGACCTGGGTGCCACCCGGCTGCACCAGCCAGACGTTCTCTCCTTTGCCGCTGGCGGTGGCGCTGTAGCTCCCCCGCTTGCCGGGCTGGGCGTAGGCGAACACCTGAGACACGCGTTTGCCGTTGAGGGTGCAACTGGTGGCGACATCGCCCTCTTCGCTGACGGCGACAAAGTGCTTGCCTGCCGCCGGGGCGACCGGGCGCACATCCAGCACCCGGTCCGTACCGTTGCCTGCGGTTCCAGCGATCAGTACATAGCGGGCGCTGCCCTTGCGCACCGCGTAGACCGTTACCTTGCCTTCCGGCATCTCGGCACCATTGATGTTATCCAGCTTGCTGTTGAAGGCATCGAAGCCAAAGCTCTTGTAGGGGAGATCCCAGTGCGGGAAGGTTTTGCCGATCAGGCCCAGGTACGGATTGGTACTGCCACTACTGGCGGGGGTGCTGGCTGCCCTGGGGGCCATGCCGCCACCGGTTTGCAGCATGCTGCGCTCGCTGGCCTGCAAGGCTCGCACAAACTTGAGTGGTGTATTGGCACGCGGCCAGGCCAGATCACCCCAGTTACCCGCGCCAGAACAGCGGCCAGACAGGTGCTTGAGCGTGTTGTTGTCACTGGTAAAGCGCGCCTCGCAGGGGCCATCCTCACTCTTGCCACTGAACTGCCATACGCCCTTGTTGTAGACCGCAAAGCCGATGGCCTGCGCCTCTCCACTCATCAAGCCGCCAAAGCCGCCGGGATCGGCGGCACTGCCCTCGCCGATGAACTTCACCAGCGCGCGGCCACCGCCGAGATCTTCTACCAGATAGCTGTACTTGCTGACTTCATTTTGCAGTTTGCCCTTGCCGTCCTTGTGCTGGGTCTGCAATTGGGCGCTGTACAGACCAGAGGGAATCGCCTGGTTGCTGGTGGCCGGGCTGATGGCGCTAACGGGTGCAGTCGCAGGGGCTGGGGTAGCTTCAGGGGCAGGCGTGCTGCTGGTTTTGGTCGGGCCCAGTCCGTAGGTGGTGGCGGTGCCATCCTGGGACTTGACTGTGACCTGGCAACCGGCCAAGGCCAGTACCAGGGTGCTGAGTAGCAGTTTTTGCATGGAGGGATCAACCTGTAGGGTGAGAAGTGAATGGGCATTCGTTCAGTTTGGCAGCACGATATCATATTTTCTACAAGCTGAACGAAGCATGAATGCCATGTGCATTGCGGATTGACAGGCACAAAAGTACAGGGGTGACAAGGCCACTGACCTGCCGCATGGCCTCAGGTAGAATCGACGTTTTTGCAGCCCGGTGTGCTGCAAGCAGCCCGAGACCAACCCCAAGATGAGTACGCCCGCAAGCCATACCCCGATGATGCAGCAGTACCTGGCGCTGAAAGCCGAGCACCCGGACAAGCTGCTGTTCTACCGCATGGGGGATTTCTACGAGCTGTTCTATGAAGACGCACAGCGGGCAGCGCGGCTGATGGACATCACCCTGACCGCACGCGGGCAGAGTGCCGGACAGCCGATTCCGATGGCAGGCATTCCCTTCCATGCCGCCGAGCAGTATTTGGCCCGGCTGGTGAAGCTGGGTGAATCGGTGGCGATTTGCGAGCAGGTGGGTGACCCCGCCACCAGCAAGGGGCCGGTGGAACGCAAGGTGATGCGGGTGGTGACGCCAGGTACCCTGACCGATGCTGCATTGCTGGACGAAAAGTCAGATAACTTGCTGCTGGCGCTGTCCCTGTCGCGCGGTCGGCTGGGTCTGGCCTGGCTGTCGCTGGCTTCGGGCCGCTTTGCCCTGTGGGAAGGCAAGTCGGACGCGCTGCCCTCCGAGCTGGAGCGGCTGCGCCCTGCCGAGATTCTGCTGGCGGACGACCACGATTTGGCCTTGCTCGGTCAGCAATCCCGTCCGGTCAAGCGTCTGCCCTTATGGCATTTTGACGCGGAAGCCGCCAACCGCTTGCTGTGCAAGCACTTTGGCACCCACGATCTGGTCGGTTTTGGTGTGGAGAATATGTCGCTGGCGGTGGGTGCGGCAGGCGCGCTGTTGCAGTATGCCCGTGCCACCCAGGGTGCCGAGCTCGCGCATGTACAAGGGCTGTCGGTAGAGGTACGTGGCCAGTATATCGAGCTGGACGCCGCTACCCGTCGCAATCTGGAGCTGACCGAGACCATTCGTGGTGAACCGGCGCCGACACTCGCCTCGGTGCTGGACCAGTGCATGACCAGCATGGGCAGCCGCTTGCTGCGGCACTGGCTGCACCACCCGCTGCGCGACCGCAGCAAGCTGCTGGCCCGACTGGGCGCGGTGGCCGAGCTGCGCGAGCATAGCGCCTTGCCTTCATTGCAGCAGGCGCTGCGGCCGATTGCTGATATTGAGCGTATTGCCAGCCGTATTGCCTTGAAAAGCGCCCGCCCGCGTGATCTGTCCAGCCTGCGTGACAGTCTGGCTGCGTTGCCCGCCATTCAGCAGCAACTGGCACGTATGGACGCACCGTTGCTGCAACAGTTGCAACAGCACCTCACCGCGCCGGAGGCGGTACTGCCCACCCTGCAGGCGGCTATCCTGCTGGAGCCAGCCAGCCTGCTGCGCGATGGCGGCGTGATCAACGATGGTTATCACGCCGAGCTGGACGAGCTGCGCGGCATCCAGACCAATTGCGACCAGTACCTGCTGGCGCTCGAAGCGCGTGAACGCGAGCGGACCGGCATCCCCAACCTCAAGGTGGAATTCAACCGGGTGCATGGCTTCTATATCGAAGTCAGCAAGGCGCAGGGTGACAAGGTGCCGGACGACTACCGCCGCCGCCAGACGCTGAAGAACGCCGAGCGCTATATCACCCCCGAGTTGAAAACCTTTGAGGACAAGGCGCTCTCGGCGCAGGAGCGGGCGCTGGCCCTGGAGAAACGGCTGTACGAGGCGCTGCTGGATGAGCTGATGCACAGCCTCGCTGCACTGCAACTGCTGGCGCAGGCGGTATCCGCGCTGGATGTGCTGAGCACCTTTGCCGCCCAGGCGGCGCTGCTGGACTGGCATGCGCCGCAGTTTGTCGACGAGCCGGTGATCGACATCCAGCAAGGGCGTCACCCGGTGGTGGAGGCGCAGGTGGATGACTTCATCGCCAACGATACCGGCCTATCGCTCACCCGCAAGCTGCTGCTGATCACCGGCCCGAACATGGGCGGTAAGTCCACCTATATGCGGCAAACGGCGCTGATTGTGCTGCTGGCTCATGTCGGCAGTTTTGTGCCGGCGCAGCAGGTACGGCTGGGGCCGATTGACCGCATCTTTACCCGTATCGGCGCGTCGGATGATCTGGCCGGAGGCCGCTCCACCTTCATGGTGGAGATGACCGAAACCGCCAACATCCTGCACAACGCCAGCGAACACAGCCTGGTGCTGATGGACGAAGTCGGGCGCGGCACCTCCACTTTCGACGGCCTGGCCCTAGCCTACGCCATCGTGCGGCAACTGGTGGAGAAGAACCGCAGCTACACTCTGTTTGCCACGCACTACTTTGAGCTCACCCGCCTGTCGCAAGATTACCCGCAGCTGGCCAATGTGCATCTGGACGCGGTAGAACACAAGGATACGGTGGTGTTCCTGCACAGCGTGAAGGATGGCCCCGCCAGCCAGAGCTATGGCCTGGCCGTGGCGCAACTGGCCGGGGTGCCCGCCAGCGTGATCCGCGTGGCGCGGCGGCACCTGCAGCAGCTGGAAGCCATGAGCATCGGCGCCGGTGGTCCACAGGCCGACCTGTTTGCCACGCTGCCACCCGCAGACGAGCCGTTGGCGGCAGAGCCACACCCGGCCATGCAAGCGCTGCAACAGCTGGATCCGGACGCACTGACGCCACGTGAAGCGCTGGAGCAGCTCTACCGCCTGCAGCAGCTGCTGCAGGCAGAGTAAGCCGCCCCGCCATCTGCCTGTGGCTCAGGGGCGGTTATAGGTGTAAATGATGCCGCCGGTGTGTTTGGCCACGGTGTCGTACAGGCGGCGTGCGGTGGCATTGTCCTGATAGGTGCCCCAGTACAGCCGTTCGGCACCGCTGGCAAAGGCGCGTGCAGCCACCGCCTCGATCAGCTGGCGGCCCACCCCTTGCCCCCGGCAGCTGGGGTCGGTGAACAGGTCCTGCAGATAACAGCTTGGCCCGCGCAGGATGGTGCTGCGGTGGTACAGATAGTGCGTCATGCCCACCAGTTTGCCATCCCGCTCGGCCACCAGGGCATACATTGGTTCGCTCTCGCTGAGGAAGCGCTGCCAGCTGAGTTGCGTAATGTCCTCCGGCAGGGCGGTGTCGCCGGAGCGGCCATAGAATGCGTTATAACCTAGCCATAGCGGCAGCCATTGCTCAAAATCGTGTTCGGTAATCGGGCGGATCAGTAAGGACATGCAGACACCTTGGATGGGAAGAAGTGTCTGCAGTGTGTAAAAGAAAAGGTGTGGTTGCTAGGGCCAATCGGGTGGTTTGGGGTGGGCCACCATGCAGCTCAGGAACAGCCTTCAACCAGTTCAATACTGTCATCACCTGCATGGATCACAGCGATTTTACCGTTACTGGTTTCAAAGCGGATGCCTCGATAGTGGCCTGGTTTGTCGCTACGCCACCAGGTCAGATAATGGTCATCCTCACCACCGTAGGTATGCGGGCTGGCTTTGACACTACGCCCGAGTCGCTTCCACACTTGCAACTCACGGTCCCCGACCTGCAAGCCGGTGTCCGTGTGGATGCTGCTTTGGCCAAACAGACTGACACGACTGATGCGTTGCGCCCGAACCATGAAGGTCAGTGCCGGTTCCGGCGCACCGGGGCTGACGTGGTAGCAGTCGCTGTCAGTAGGGCCATCGGCGAGCAGCGGCAGGCGCAGCCACTTTTCGGCTTCCGCAACCGTCATGCCGATCCGGATGGGACCATAGCCATTGGCGTGCAGGGTCCAGTGGCGGGTGTGATCCGGCAACTGAGGGCGGGGCAGATACAAGCCCATGCTGGGCAAAGCCAGCCCCAATAGCAGCAGGGGGAGGACCCGGTTTGACCACCCGAACATGGCAGACTCCATGGCAAAGTCTGGCCAGTATAGGTGCAGGTTGTGCGCCCTCACAAGCCGGTTGTCTCACCATCAATGCCGGGCGTCAGCTTTCCCCGCCATGCTGGCCAGCCCGGCCAGCTTGCGGTCTAGCCAGCGACTGGCTTGATTGCGGTCTTCGGCGGCCTCCACCCGGCGGATGGCACCGCGCACCAGCTGCGCGCCCAGCCAACGTATCGGCTCGGCCGGGAAACTGGCTTGCGGGCCTTGAGCCAGTCCGCTACGGGTCCAGATATTGTCTTCATCCAGCAGCAGGCTGCTGAGGATCTGGCCACCCAGATGGCTCTGTACCACGCCATTGCCGGAATAACCAAAGCCGTAGTACACACCACGCTGCCGGGGTAACTCGCCAAAGCAGGGCAAACCGCTGGCTGAGCGCTCCGAGGCTCCTGTCCAGCTGCGCGCCAGCGGCACGGAGGCGAGGCTGGGGAAGAAGCGGCGCAGGGCGTGATGCAGCATGGGCTGGTAACGACTGGGGGCATCAAAGGCAGGATGCAGGCGATTGCCAAAGGGCAGCAGATTGCCGCCCTTGCCCAGCATCAGGCGGCCATCCGGCGTGCTGCGCCAGTAGTGGACAAAGGTGCGCAGGTCGCACACGGCCTGCCCTTGGTCCAGCCCGAGTGCCGCAATCTGCGCAGGGGCGGGCTCGGTGATGATCATGTCGGAGGAGACCAGCAGCAGATGGCGGGCGAACTGCGGCAGCAGCGCCGGGGTTTCCGCGTTCAGCGCCAGCACCACCCTCGGCGCGTGCAAGATGCCTTGATCCGTGCTCACCTGTACTGGCTGACTGCCTTTCACCGCCTGCACCGGGCTGTGCTCATGGACCTCGACACCGAGCACACGCGCCACCCGCAGCAAGCCTCGCACCAGCTTGCCGGGGTGGACACTGCCCGCTGCATCGGTCCAGGCGCCATCGCGCATCAGCGCACTGCCACTGCGCGCCTGGGTGGCGGGGTCGTCCAGCGCTTGCCAGCGGTTGAGCCCCACTTGTTCCAATTGCTGCAATACCGGCTGCAGGCGGCCCTGCTGCGCGGCATTACTGGCGGCGTAGACGGCCCCGCCCAGCCGCAGGTCGGCGTCGATGCCGTGCTGCTGGCAGAAGCTGGCGATGTCGAATACCGCCTGTTCCGAGGCGCGCAGCAGCCAGGCGGCTTCCCGCTCGCCAAAGTAATGGCACAGGCTGGCGTATTTGGTGGACCAGGTCAGCATGCAGCCGCCATTGCGGCCGGAGGCGCCGCCACCGCAGCGCCCTTTTTCCAGCAACACAATGCGCCAGTCTGGTCGTTTCAAGCGGGTCTGGATGGCGGTCCACAGGCCGGTAAAGCCGCCACCGACGATGCAGACATCCGCCGTGTGCTCGCCCTGCAGTGGCGGCAGCGCCGCGCTGGCTTCTTGCGCCAGCGCATCGGCAAACCAGAACGGTTGCGGGCTCAAGGTCGTTCACCGGCCAGCAGGCGACGCTCGATGTCGTCCAGTACGGCGGGCAGTGCAGAGAGCGTATCCACCACATAATGAGCCCCGGCCTCGCGCAGCAACGCTTCCGCCGGGGTGCGATACTCGGCCTGTTGCGCCGGGGTGAGGGCGAACCAGTCGTCCGCGCTCAGACCCACCGCGTTGCCGCTGGCGGAGAGGCCCACTGTCCACATCCCGGCACGCAGGCCTTCATGGATGCCGGGGGCGGTGTCGTCCACCTTCACACAGTGGCGCACGTCGCCAATGCCCAGTGCCAGCACATTGGCCAGTGCCATCCACGGGCCGGGGCGGCCCCCGGCGGGCAGGTCATCAGTCGCGACGGTATGGTCCGGGCTGTAACCGCAGGCGGCGGCGTGCGGCTGCAGGCGGTCCATCACCACCCGGGGGTAGCCGGAGCAGCTGCCAATCTTCAGGCCGCGCGCGCGCAGCGCGTTCAGCGTGTCCAGCGCACCGGGGATGGGGGCGGAGTATTCGGCCACCCGTGCAATCTGCAAGGGCATGAACTGCTGGTAGAGGCGGTCAACGTCGGCATCCGACATCGGGCTACCGAAACGAGCCTGCCAGAGGGCAGCTACGCCGGGCAGCTTGCCCAGCGCCTGGATATGGTCCCACTTGGCCAGGCCCATCGGCACCCGCGCCTCAGCCATGCTGACTGCGATGCCTTCGCTGCGGAACACATCAATCAGCACCTGGGTGGGGGCAAACGACCCAAAATCCACCACGGTACCGGCCCAATCCAGGATCAGGGCTTCCAGACGATGAAACAACATGGGGTGACTCCTTAACGATTCCAGCCAAAGTGGGTGATGGTCTGCGCAATGGCGGCGCAAGCTTGTTCGATCTCTGCGTGGTCAATGGCGCCGATGCAGCCGATACGGAAGGTTTCCTGATGGGTGAGCTTGCCCGGATACAGCACAAAGCCGCGCTCACGTACCGCCTGATAAAAATCGGCAAAGCGGTAGCCGGGGTGGTCCGGCGCGTGGAAGGTCAGGATGATCGGCGCTTGCAGTGCTGGCGGCAGGAACAGCTTGAGCCCGGTGGCGGAGAGCCGCTCGATCAGCAGTTCGGCGTTGGCCTGATAACGCGCCAGCCGGGCGGGCTGACCACCCGCTGCCAGATACTGGTCCAGCGCCGCGCGCAGGGCAGCGACGACATGGGTGGGCGGGGTGTAGCGCCACTGCCCGGTCTGCTGCATGTATTCATACTGTGCCAGCAAGTCCATCGCCAGTGAGTGGCTGTTGCCCCGGCTGGCCTGCAGGCTGTCACGGCGGGCGATGACAAAGCCCATGCCCGGCACGCCTTCCAGGCATTTATTGCTCGAGGCAATCAGCGCGTCCAGCGGCAGGCTGCGCAGGTCCAGCGGCAGGGCACCAAAGCTGGACATGGTATCCACAATCAGACGGCGACCGGCCTGCTGTACCACGCGGGCAATATCGGCCAGCGGATTGAGGATGCCGGTGCTGGTTTCACAGTGAATCACGCCAACGTGGCTGATGGCCGGATCGGCTTGAAGCAGGCGTGCCACCTGCTCGGCGCTGGGCGGGGTATCGTCGGCGGTTTCGTACACCTGATGTTCGCGCCCCAGCACGGCAGCAATCTGCGCCATACGGCGACCGTAAGCACCGTTGACCAGCACCAGCAGCTTGCCGGTGCGCGGCAGCAGATTGCCAATGGCCGCTTCGACAGCAAAGGTGCCGGAGCCCTGCAGCGGCACGCACACGTGCTCGGCTTCACCGTGCACGATCTGCAGCAGGTCGCGGCAGACGCTGGCGGTGAGCGCGTTGAAACGGTCATCCCACGAGCCCCAGTCGGTGAGCATGGCGGTCTTGGTGGCGAGGCTGGTGGACAGCGGGCCGGGTGTGAGCAGGATGGGTTCGCGCATGGTGTGCTACTCCAGTGGTCTAGATGTCTATGCGGGTTCAAAAAAGACCGGGCCGCAACCCGGTCACAGTGTTAGGGGCGAGGCTGTCGCCAGCGCTGGCTGCGCCGTAGCAGGCCGTGGGACAGCAGGGCAAACAGCAGGCAGGCGATGGCTGAGCTGAACACGATCAGGCTGGCCATGGCGGCGGCCGCCGCAGTATCTCCGGCGTCGTCCATGTTCAGCACGGCAACCGAGGCCAGCACGGTGTCCGGGGTGTAGAGAAAGATCACTGCCGAGACGGTGGTCATCGCCGACACAAAGAAATAACGTGCCGTCTCCAGCATGGCGGGCAGGGTGGCGGGCAGGGTGACCCGCCACAACGTGGTCCACAGCGATACCTTGAGCGAGGCCGCCACCGGCTCGAAATCCGGGTCCTGCTGCTTCAGCGCGGTCAGCGCAGTCAGGTGGGCGGTGGTGTAGAAGTGTGCGACTGAGCACAGTACCAGCAGGGTCATGCTGCCGTAGAGGCCGTGCAGCGGGTTTTCTGGGTGGTTAAAGAAGAAGATGTAACCCAGCCCCAGCACCATGCCGGGCACCGCCATTGGTAACATGGCCAGCGCATGCAGTAACTGGCCAGGCCGCCGTGCCGCGCGCACCCGGCTGCTGCACCAGGCGCCGACGAATACCAACAGGCTGCCCAGCACTGCGGTAGCGAGTGCCAGCTTGAGGCTGTTGGCGAAGGCCAGCCAGCCGCCGCCATCTACCATGTCGAAATCAAAGTGTGCCAGCGTCAGGTCCAGCTGATAAGGCCACTGACGAATGAAAGCAGCGGTGATGGCGGTCCCCAGCAACAGCAACAAGGCACCGCCAATCACGCTGCACACCAGCACAGCGATTGTGCGGGTCAGTGGGGTATTCACCATTTGCAGTGGCTGGGCCCGGCTGCTGACCATATTGCGTTGATGCCGCTGCAGCCAGCGGTCTACCCCGAACGACAGCACGGCTGGCAGCAACAGCAGCAGGCCGATGGCTGCTCCACGCGGGAAATTTTGCTGACCGATCACCTGCTTGTAAGCCTCGATGGCCAGTACGGGATACTGCCCCCCCACCACCTTGGCGACACCAAAGTCGGTGACCACCAGGGTGAACACCACCAGTGTGGCTGACACCAGGCCATAGCGGGTAGCAGGCAGGGTGAGGGTGAAGAAGCGGCGCAATGGCCCTGCTCCCAAGGTGCGCGCGGCCTCGTACAAGCGGGCATCACCTACTGCCAGTGCCGTCAGCAGGATCATCAGCGCATGCGGGAAGGTATAGAACACCTCACCAATCAGGATGCCGGCAAAGCCATAAATGCCACCGTCCGGGAACACGCTTTTCAGCAGACCCTGGTTACCGAACAGATAAACCAGCGAGATGCCAGGCAATAGAGAGGGTGCCAGTATGGGTAGCAGCGCCAGCAGGCGGAACAATGCCCTGCCCGGCAGAGCGACCCGGGTCAGCGCCATGGCGTAGGCGCACGCCAGCGGTACGACCAGGGCCGTGGTGGCCAGGGCTACTTTCAAGCTGCCCAGCGTGGCGGCCAATGTGCCGGGTTGGGTAAGTGTTTGCTGCAAGACCTGCAACCCTTGCCATTGCCCCTGCGGGCTGAGCACGGCTTGCCCCAGAATGGCCACCAACGGGCCCAGCACCATCAGCGCGAGCAGGGCCAGCAGCAGCCAGCCGAGCAGGCGGGCAGTATGTTCGTCCGGGGTGGACCGCAGGCTGCGGGGGCTGGAGAGGCTGAGGCTCAGCATGTGGCCTCCTGCGGGAACAGATGCACGCGTTCCAGCGGCAGGCTGAGTGCCACCCGCTGTGCCTGGCCAAGCCGGGACAGGGCCTCATGGCCGAGGTCTACCTGCACGGTGTGCTGCCCCCAGGCCGGCACCCGCAGGGTAATGCGGTACAGCGCGCCCAGCAGCTCCTGCTTGTCGCGTTCGGCCCAGACGGTGTGATCCGGCAGCTCGCCTTCCGGGTGCAGCCGCAGGTCTTCCGGACGGATAAACAGGCTGGCTGCCTGTCCGACTGCTAGCGTATGCGGGATCGCATAGTGGTGTTCGCCGAGCTGTACCCGGCCATCATCGTTAATCTGCACAGGCAGAAAATTACCCTGTCCAACGAAGCTGGCAACAAACGGGCTGGCGGGTTGGCGGTAGATCTGGTGCGGGGTGCCGGATTGTTCAATCCCGCCACGATGCATGACCACCACCCGGTCGGCCATGGTCAAGGCTTCTTCCTGATCGTGCGTCACCATCACCGTGGTGATGCCCAGTTGCTGCTGCAACTGGCGGATCTCTCGGCGCAGGTGCTCACGCACGCGGGCATCCAGCGCCGAGAGGGGTTCGTCCAGCAGCAGCAGGCTGGGTGAGGTGGCCAGTGCCCGCGCCAGCGCCACCCTCTGCTGCTGGCCGCCAGAGAGCTGGGCCGGGTAGTGGGTGGCGTAGGCGTCGAGCCCGATCAGTGCCAGCAGCTCGGTAACCCGCTTGCGGCGGGCTTCCTTGTTGCCGCGCAGGCCGTAGGCGATGTTGTCGGCCACATTGAGGTTAGGGAACAGCGCGTAAGATTGGAACACGATGCCGTAGTCACGGCGGGCCGGGGGCAGGCGGGTGACGTCCTGTCCATGAAGTTCGATCCGCCCCTGATCGGGCTGATCCAGCCCGGCGATCAAGCGCAGCAGGGTGGTCTTGCCACAGCCGGAAGGGCCGAGCAGGCTGATGAATTCGCCATTATACACGGTGAGGTCGATCTGCTGCAGCACGGTCTGGTTGCCAAAGCGTTTACTCAAGCCGTGCAGCTGCAGGCAGGGCTCGGCATCACGGTAGGGGTAAGGGGCATCCAGCAAGCGGTGAGCGGGGTCGGTTTTCATGGGCAGGCTTTCATCACGGTGACGGCGATGGTCAGATAATGGCTAAGCGGTGGGGTGGGCAGGCCGGGAACTTTGGCCAGTTCATCAAAGCGCCGCAAGGCAATGGCCTGCGCCGCGTTGGGACGCAGGCGGAAGCGCGCGGCTTCTTCCTCGCTCATCGGGCCACCCTGCAAGGTCAGCGAACAGGTGGAAGCGGGGGAAAGGTTGTCCAGATAGCCAGGCTCTGCCGCTGCCAGATAGCGCTTGGCTGCCACATGCAGGGCAATCGGTTGCAGCACATTATGGTCGAACAGATCGTGCAGCAATTGTACCGCCAGCGCCTCATGGTGGTCGTCGATGCCGGCGGCGAGGTCGCTGGCTTGCTGCTGACTGTGCAGATGGCCGATGTCGTGCAGCAAGGCGGCGGTAATCAGCGCGGCGCTGGCCCCTTCCTGCTCGGCGGCATAAGCCGCCTGCAGCGCATGCTCGAGCTGGCTGACCGCTTCACCACTGTACAGATCATGTCCAGCTTCCAGTAGCAGGGCTTCCAGTGCATCCAGATGGGGAAGCGGGGCCAGGCGCATGGTGCGACTCCAGGTGCGGGGGCAGTCACAGGCTGCCCCCTGTTCAATGGAATTACTTCGGTTCCGACTTGGCGTCGTAGCGCTTGATCCACTCGGCCAGAATGCGGTCACGGTTGCTGGCCGACCAGCGCAGGTCCTGCTTCACCAGACGCTTTTCGTAATCCGCCGGGATAAAGGCATTCGGCTTGGCAATGCCGGGGATGGCGACAATGGCGAAGTTCTTTTCATACAGCTCGTTGGCCGATACTGAGGCGGACCAGTCGGCCAGCTTGCGGGCGGCGTCCAGCTTGCTGGTGCCCTTCATGATGGCGGTCGCTTCCACGTCCCAGCCCAGACCTTCTTTCGGGAATACCAGGTCCAGCGGTGCGCCACCCTCTTTCAGTTTGGCGGCACGGTATTCAAAGGAGATACCGATCGGGAATTCACCGGCTGCTGCCTGCTTGCAAGGCTTGGAACCGGAGTGAGTGTACTGGGCGATGTTCTGGTGCAGCTGGTCCATGTAAGCCCAGCCGTCTTTTTCACCAAAAATCGTCAGCCAGGCGGTGACGTCAAAATAACCGGTGCCGGAGGAGGCCGGGTTCGGCATCACGATCTTGCCCTTGTACTCTGGCTTCAGCAGGTCCTTCCAGCTCTCCGGCTTTTTCAGGCCCAGCTTGGCAGCCTCGACGGTGTTGAAGCAGACGGTGGCACCCCACACATCCATGCCCACCCAGCTCGGGGTGCTGCCATCATCCACATAGTTTTTACTGAGCTTGCCCACGTTCTTCGGCGCATAGCCCTGCAGCATGCCTTCTTTTTCCAGCACCAGCAGCGACGAAGCCGCCACACCCATCACCACATCAGCCTGCGGGCTGGCTTTTTCGGCCAGCAGCTTGGCAGTGATGATGCCGGTGGAATCGCGCACCCAGCGCAGTTTGATGTCCGGGTTTTCCTGCTCGAACTTCTGCTGGTAGGCCTTCAGCTGGTCGGCTTCCAGTGCGGTGTAAACGGTGAGGGTGGTTTCTGCAGCAGCAGTCAAGCCAGTCAGCGCCAGAATGGCGGCCAGCAGGGTAGGGGAGGTACGCATGATGTTGCCTTCCGGTGGTGAGTGAGAACGGCGCCACTGTACCGGGGAAATATGACAGTCTGTTTACATCTGGACGTCTAGATGTATTTGCGGGCAAAAAAACTACAGCGTATCCGGGGTGACTTCGATCTGCACGCGGTCGCCGGGGAAGCGGGTGATGCCGTATTCAATGGGCTGGCCGCTTTCATCGGCGTAGACGCTCTCGACATACAGCACCGGTTGCTGGCGGCCCATCTGCAGCGCTTGCGCCACTTCCAGCCGTGGCATGCGGGCGCTGACCCGGCTGAGTACCCGGCTGAAACGGGCTATGCCCATCTGTCGGAAGGCATCGCTGGTGCTGCTGCTGTTGCGGTAGACCGTCCTGAAGTCCGTAAAGCGCGGCAGGGGAAAGTACTGGGTGCAGACGCTGACCACTTCGCCGTTGGCGAGGTCGAGCGATTCCACCCGCAGCACGCTGCTGCCGGCGGGCAACTGCAGCAGGGCGCATACGGCGTCGCTGGCGGTTTCGGCCTGGTGGGACTGGATGGCGACCGAGCCGACCAGGTGCTGCACGGTGAGGCTGTGCGAGAAACGGCTGTTGCGGCCCAGCCGGTAGGCGATCATGTCCTCCTGCACAAAGGTGCCGCGCCCGCGCTCGATGCGCACCAGCCCCCGGTCTTTCAGGTGCTGGACCGCCTGACGGATGGTGTGGCGGTTGACGGTGAAGCGCGCCGCCAGCGCCTGCTCATTGGGCAGGCGACCTGTCAGTTGATGCGCCAGGATGTCCTGGCTGAGGGTGGTGGCAATCTGCAGCCACAAGGGGCTGCCAACGGGCAGAGGGGTGGAGGACATGGCGGCGTGAAGGATGAGCACTCAAGCGCATCAACATAGCACGAAGCAGGGGCGGGATGTAAGCGCAGCCTTGTTACAGCATGCGGCAACAAGGTGTTTTCTCTGAAGAGGCCCAGGGCGAAAGGACCCATGGCCGGATTAGGGCAGTACAAATGAAAAATGGCCCGCATACTTGCGGGCCATTTTTGGAATGACTGGTGGCGAATCCCCGACTCGAACGGGGGACCTGCGGATTATGATTCCGTTGCTCTAACCGACTGAGCTAATTCGCCACACGAGAGTCGCGCATTATCCACAGGAATATGGAGACTGTCAAGTGTTGCTGTGCATCAGCATCAAGCTCATGTCAGCGGCGGCCTGTCGCAAGGGCAGTAAAGCCTGATAAGCCGGTGAGCCGTACCAGCCTTCGGCATGTGCCTGACTGGGGAAATGCAGGATGACCCCCTGCTCACCTTGTGGTTGCCCGCACAGCGCCGGCCCCAAGGTACCTCGTGCAAGCACCCGGCCTTGCCACGGGGCCAGCGTGGCGGGTACCTGCTGCCGGTAGCGTGCCCAGAGTGCCTCATCGTGCACGGTTACCTGACCCATCACCAGCACGCCGGTCGTTTCAAGCATGGGATGCTGCCACGCTATGCGGCCAGATGACCGCCTGGGCGGCAATCACCCGCTCACCATTGAAGGTGACGGCGGGCGAGCCGTACAGCACGTAACCCAAGGCCAGGGCCTCGCTGACCCGATGGCAGAATTGCGCGTCGTCTGGCCCGGTCAACAGGCGGTAGCTGGGCAGGTTATCCGGTGGTAGCGTCGTCATGGCAGATCCTCAAGGTCAGGGTTAAACAACACCAGCAGTCGTCCGCGCGGGGGCTACAGTGTATGGCTGCGGTCGCCCATGGCAAAGCCCCGCAGCGGATGCGGGTAGTGGCGGCTGAGCGCCAGTACTTTGAACAGCTCGCCCATCTCCGCCGGGCTCATCAGTCGCTGCGCCTGGTTGGCCAGCGGCAGCCAGCGCGGCAGATCGGTCTGGTCCGCTTCCTGCAGCAATTCGGTGATGCCGGCATTGGCGAGAAACAATGCCTGGCTAGTGTAACCCGCCAGTTCCAGCCCTTGCTCGACGCCTGCCAGTGCCATCGCCGTGAAATCAACGTGGGTGGTGATGTCCTGCAGGCCGGGCAGCCATAGCGGGTCCGGGTGGGCATGGTGGCGGTAATGGCACATCAGGGTGCCGCTGACGCGCTGCGGGTGGTAGTACTCGCGCTGCGGGAAGCCGTAGTCGATCAGCAGGATCACGCCGCGCTGCAGCCGCTCTGCCAGCGTGCGGACAAAGCCCGCGGCCTGCCACTGCACTTCGCTCTGGTAAGGGGCGTCAACCGGCAGCGCTTCCGCCTGGGCCAGCAAGTCGGCGTCGGTCAGCGGGCGCGCGGCCAGCTGCAAGGCGTCATCCTGCCAGACGACGCCCAGCTGATGTACGCCGTCTTTCTCCCAGCGCAGCAAATGGGTGGGGATGGCGTCCAGCACCTCATTGCCCAGCACTACACCGTCGATCTGCTCCGGCAACTGGTCCAGCCAGCGCAGGCGCGGCAGCAGCTGCGGGGCTTGTTCTGCAAAGCGCTGCTGCTGGCGTTCGCGCAGGTCGCCACTCACTTCCAGCAGTGCATAGCTCTCCGGTAGGCAGTCCAGCCGCTCCAGCTCCCGCAGGAGGTCCAGCGCCAGCTTGCCGGAGCCGGGGCCGCACTCAATGATCTGGCGGCCGGTATGCGGCAGGATCTCAGCCACTTGCCGTGCCAGCGTCTGCCCGAACAGGCTGGAGAGCTCCGGTGCGGTGGTGAAGTCACCCTCCTGCCCCAGCTTCACGCTGCCGTTGCTGTAGTAGCCCATGCCCGGCGCGTACAGCGCCAGCGCTTCATACTCGACAAAAGGCAGCCAGCCGCCCGCCGCCGCAATGGCGTCACGGATATGGGCCAGCAGACGTTGCGACAGCGCCAGCGCGTCCGCCGACGGCTCCGGCAGTGAGGGGGTGTGTCCAGAAATATGCACGATACAACAACAGGTATACAAAGCCGCTAGCTTACCATGGCGGGCAAGTGGCTACGGTTTTTGAGGGCGGACTGCTACAATCGCCATGATGAATCCTACACGCTCTGCGACTCCAGACGAGATGATGCCGGTGGCGCTGCTGTCCGGCGCTGCGTCGCCGTGGCCTGCGCTGGCCGAGGCCCTGCTGCAGGCAGGCTATCGCCTGGTGTGGCACAGTCCCTTGCCGCTGCCGCCTGCCTTGGCAGCGGCCCCTGCCAGCCGGGTCTGCCGGGTGCAGGCCGATGTGCATTCCGAGGCCACTGCCCAGGCGCTGCTGCGCGAAGTGCAGCAATTGTGGAGGCGTCTGGATGTGCTGTTGCTGCAGCCGCCACAACGGCCCGGCCTGCCGCTGCCGGAAGCGGTGGAGCTGGAGCTGGCGCAGCGGCTGGGGCCCTTGCTGGCGCTGACCCAGGCGGCGGTTCCCCTGCTGCGTGAGCAACAGGGGGTGGTGCTGTGGTGGCTGGATCAGGCAGTGAGCCGCAGCCACTGGCTGGACGGCGCCGTGCAGGCGGCCTTGCCCGCCACCTTGCGGGCCTTGGCGGCTGAGCTGGCACCCGATGTGCGGTTGAATGCCATCCAGTACCCCGCTGCGCAATTGCGGGAGGGGGAGCTGAACGAGCTGGCGCACAAGCGCATGGTGCAGAAGGTGGCGATGAAACGCCCGCTGCGCGAAGCGGATTTGGTGCAGGCCATGCACTATCTGCTGCAAGCCGATTTTGTGACCGGCCACCTGCTGCCGGTGGATGGGGGTGGCAGTGTTGGCTGAGTCTCACACCTCCCCACGGGTGGTGCTGGTCACCGGCGCGGCGCGTCGGGTGGGTGCCGAGATTGCCCGCACCTTGCACCAGCGCGGTCTCAATGTGGCGATTCACTATCGCGGATCGCAGCAGGAAGCGGAGCAGCTGGCTGCACAGCTCAATGCACACCGGCCAGACTCCTGCGCCTGCTTTGCGGCAGACTTGCTGGAAGTCGCCCAATTACCGGCACTGGTCGAGCGGGTGGTGGCCCGCTTTGGCCGGCTGGATATGCTGGTCAACAATGCGTCGAGCTTTTATGCCACGCCGCTGGGGCAGTGTGATGAAGCCGCCTGGCACGAGCTGGTGGGGACCAACCTGAAGGCACCGCTGTTCCTGTCGCAGGCCGCCGCACCGTGGTTGACCCGGCTGGGCGGGGCCATCGTCAATATTGTCGACATCCACGCCGAACGGCCGATGCCGGGGCACTTGATTTACTCGCTGGCCAAGGCCGGGCTGGTGGCCCTGACCAAGGGGCTGGCCGGCGAGCTGGCCCCGACAGTGCGGGTCAACGCGGTGGCGCCAGGGGTCAACCTGTGGCCGGAGCACCATGACGGCTTTGATGAGCAGGCGCGTGAGCAGATTCTGGCTCACACCTTCTTGCGGCGTTCGGGGCAGCCTGCCGATCTGGCCGGGGCGGTGGCCTTCCTGTTGCTGGACGCACCGTATGTGACGGGGCATGTTCTGAACGTGGATGGTGGCCGCAGCGTATACATCTGACCACGCAGGACGTGGTTCATTCACTCTCAAACCATGACGGGGCAACTGTGCGCAAACTGTTCTTTCGCAACCTGCGGCTGATGGCGTCCATCGGTTTTTACCAGCACGAGCGGCTGCGGCGGCAGACCGTGCATATCAATCTGGAGGTGGAGCTGGACGACCAGCGCTTGCCCGCAGATGACGTGCAGTACTCGCTGGATTATGACTACCTGCGCGACGGCGTGGTGGCACTGGTGAAGAGCCGCCACTTCAACCTGCAGGAATCCCTGGTGGAAAGCATTGTCGACCTGTGCTTTACCCGGCCGGAGGTGCACGCGGTCTGTGTGTCCAGCGCCAAGCTCGAGGCCTACTCGGATGTGGAAGCGGTTGGCGTCGAGATTCGCACCAGCCGTGCCGAGTGGCAGGGGGGCGCATGAGCTGGTTCAAGCGTCGGCAGCGGGGTGGCCAGGACGAAGTGGCCATCAATGTCAGCGAAAAAGGCGGTGTCCGCTACCTGCATCTGGGCTCGGAAACCGTGCAGAGCGCCATGCGCCTGAGCGACCCGTTTGCGCTGGAGCTGCCGTACACCCACTGCATGATGTCCTTCCTGCTGTTCAACGATCGCCCCAGGCGGGTGACGGTGCTCGGGCTGGGCGGCGCTTCGCTGCCCAAGTTCATGTACAAGCACCTGCCGGACACGGTGATCGAGAATGTCGAGCTGCACCCGGAAGTAGTGGCGGTGGCGCACAGCCAGTTCATGCTGCCGCTGGATGCCGAGCGCCTGCCAGTGCATGTGGGCGATGGTGGTACCTTTGTTGCCGGGCTGGAGAACCACAGTGACGTGATCATGGTGGATGGCTTTGGCAGTCACCAGCTGGCGGAAAATCTGTGCAGTGAAGCGTTCTACCAGGCTGCGCATCGTGCGCTGACCACCAACGGCATCATGGTGGTCAACCTGTGGCGTGCCTCGCCGCAGTTCCAGATGCTGGTGGAGCGCATCAATGTGATTTTCGACCGCCGCATCCTGCTGCTGCCGGACTTCAAACATGGCAATACCATCGTGCTGGCTTTCCGCCGTGGTCAGAATGACCCTGGCTGGAAGGCGCTGTATGAGCTGGCAGAAACGCTGGAGGACAGCTTTGGCTTGCCAATGCAGGACATGACGGCCCGTTTGCGTCATGAAAATCTGCATACGGAGCGCGCCCTGCTGATCTGAACCCGGTGCCGACCTGTTCAATCTGCCTGAAATGTGAAAAAATGAAGCCAGTTCAATAGTTTCTTGCAGGTGATAACGATGCTTGATCGCGACGGTTATCGCCCCAATGTCGGCATTATTCTGTGTAATCACAAAAATCAGGTCTTTTGGGGCAAACGGATCCGGGAACACTCCTGGCAGTTCCCGCAAGGTGGCATCAAGCACGGGGAGACCCCCGAGCAGGCGATGTACCGCGAGCTGGAAGAAGAGGTCGGGCTCAAGGCCTGTCATGTACAGATCCTTGGGCGCACGCGTGACTGGCTGCGCTATGAAGTGCCGACCCACTGGGTGCGCCGCGAATGGCGCGGCAGCTACAAGGGACAGAAGCAGATCTGGTTCCTGTTGCGGCTGACCGGGCGCGATTGCGACGTGTCCTTGCGCGCCAGCACCCACCCTGAGTTTGATGCCTGGCGCTGGAGTGACTACTGGGACCCGGTGGACAGTGTCATTGAGTTCAAACGGGATGTCTACGAACGTGCGCTCAACGAGCTGGCCCGTTTTCTGGCGCATGTGCAGCGCCGGGTGGAGGCCGCGCGCCTGGGCGGGCAGTGAACGCCCCTGACTGATAGGGCAGGGCTATCGCACTGATAGCCATTCCCGATTGAGCAAAGCGGCGTAGCTGGTTATCCTTGTCGCCACATCGGCACTCCCCGCTTGCGGGGCATGATGCGAACTGTCACACGACGGCGGTAGTCTGATTGCGGCTTGTCCGCTGGGCTGCCACCGCCTTTCTGCTAGTTGACTGATTGGAGAACACCATGAGCACACTCGTTGGCCACAAGGCCCCAGACTTTACCGTTCCCGCCGTACTGGGCAATGGCGAGATCGTTGAGAACTTCAGCTTCTCGCAAACCATCGCCGGCAAGTACGCCGTGCTGTTCTTCTACCCGCTGGATTTCACCTTCGTCTGCCCGTCCGAGCTGATCGCCTTCGATCATCGCATGGAGCAGTTCAAGGCCCGTGGCGTGGAAGTGGTGGGCGTGTCCATCGACTCCCACTTCACCCACAACGCCTGGCGCAACACCCCGATCAACCAGGGTGGTATCGGCCCGGTCAAGTACACCCTGGCCGCTGATATGGCACACAGCATCGCCAAGGCCTACGGTGTGGAAACCCCGGACGGCACCGTCGCCTACCGTGGTACCTTCGTGATCGACAAGACCGGCGCCGTGCGCGTGGCACTGGTGAACGACCTGCCGATCGGCCGCAGCGTGGATGAAATCCTGCGTCTGGTCGACGCCGTACAGTTCACCGACGAGCACGGTGAAGTGTGCCCGGCAGGCTGGAACAAGGGCGACACCGGCATGCAAGCCAACCCGCAAGGCGTGGCGTCTTACCTGTCCAGCAATGCGGACAAGCTGTAAGCCGAGGCACGTACCTGGGAAAACGGCGCACGTTTGTGCGCCGTTTTTTTTGGGCTGCGACAGTAAGGAGATGTTGTGGCGGATGGCTTGAGTCCTTTGGTCTGGGCGCTGGCAGGGCTGTTTGGCAGCAGTTTCCTGTCCGCCACCCTGCTGCCGGGCAGCTCGGAAGTGGTGTTGCTGGCGCTGGTCAAGCACTGGCCGGACTGGGCAGGGACCGCCTGGCTGCTGGCCAGTCTCGGCAATACCCTGGGCGGCATGACTTCGCTGTGGCTGGGGCGCCGCGCGCCGCCACCCGCCATGGGGCGCTGGCAGCAACGGTTGCAGCGGCTGGGGCCAGCCAGCCTGCTGTTCTCCTGGGTGCCGCTGGTGGGGGATGGCCTGTGCCTGGCAGCGGGCTGGCTGCGCCTGCCGTGGCTGCCCTGCATGCTGTGGATGCTGTTGGGCAAGGCCGCGCGCTATGCGGTGCTACTGTGGTTGCTGGATTGGGTTATGAGCTTATAACCCTATGAAATACAGGGTGATTTTTCTTTGTTGCAGCGCAGCTTTTGACGCTTGTCAAGGCTAGGCAAAGTTAATATTAAGTTGCAAAATACGACTATTAATATTCTAAATCCGCCCCCGGTACGCCGTCATGACCGCACGCTTGCGCGAAATTCCCTACAACTACACCTCGTTTTCCGACCATGAAATCGTCAGTCGTCTGCTGGGTGAGCCGATGTGGCACATGCTGGAAAGCCTGCGCCAGGAGCGCAAGACCGGTCGCTCTGCCCGCATGCTGTTCGAGGTGCTGGGGGATATCTGGGTCGTAGAGCGTAACCCCTACCTGCAAGACGATCTGCTGGACAACCCCAAGCGTCAGCAAGCCCTGATCGAGGCGCTCTACCATCGGTTGAACGAGATCGAGAAGCGCAAAAGTGAGG
Source organism: Leeia aquatica (assembly GCF_012641365.1). Lineage (NCBI taxonomy): Bacteria > Pseudomonadati > Pseudomonadota > Betaproteobacteria > Neisseriales > Leeiaceae > Leeia > Leeia aquatica. The sequence continues at coordinate 1,544,089 of NZ_JABAIM010000001.1, read as the reverse complement.
GCGAGGGCGAGCAGCAGGCACGCGTTGGCCAGATGCTGGCGGCTGCGCGCGAGGCGGTGAAGCGCTTTGCCGATGGCTTTGCGGAAACCAAGGCGCTGCGCAAGCGCATCCTGCGTCGCCTGTCCGGGCTGACCCGGCGCGACAGCATCTGCTTTGACGGTCTGGCACGGGTATCCCATGTCACGGATGCCACCGACTGGCGGGTGGAGTACCCCTTTGTGGTGCTGACGCCGGATAGCGAAGACGAAGTGGCTCCGCTGGTGCGCGCCTGTATCGAGCTGGGATTGACCATCATCCCGCGCGGCGGCGGTACCGGCTACACCGGTGGTGCCGTGCCGCTGACCCGGCTGAGCGCGGTGATCAACACTGAAAAGCTGGACGTGCTGGGCCAGGTCGAACCGCTGGTGCTGCCGGGCCACGATAGCCCGACCGCCACCATCCGTGCCGGTGCCGGGGTGGTGACCCGCCGGGTGGCCGACGCCGCAGACGCCAGCGGGCTGGTGTTTGCGGTGGACCCGACCTCGATCGACGCTTCCTGTATCGGCGGCAATGTTGCCATGAACGCGGGTGGCAAGAAGGCGGTGCTGTGGGGTACCGCGCTGGATAACCTTGCCTGGTGGCGCATGGTGGACGTGAATGGTCGCTGGATGGAAGTGACCCGGCTGGACCATAACCGCGGCAAGATTCATGATGCGGCGCTGGCGCGTTTCCGTATCATCCGCTTTGCCGACGACGACCGTACTGTTGCCTCCGAAGAGGTGCTGACAATTCCGGGTGCCGCCTTCCGCAAGGTGGGGCTCGGTAAAGATGTGACCGACAAATTCCTCGCCGGGCTGCCCGGCGTGCAGAAGGAAGGCTGCGATGGCCTGATTACCGCCGCCCGCTTCATCCTTCACCGCATGCCCAGTCATGTGCGCACCGTCTGTCTGGAGTTTTTTGGCGAGGTGAGCCGCGCCACCCCGGCCATTGTCGAGATCAAGGATTACCTGGACCAGCACCCGCTGGTGCAGTTGGCCGGTCTGGAGCATCTGGACTGGCGCTATGTGCGGGCGGTGGGCTATGCCACCAAGGCCAAGAGCCGGGGTCGCCCGAAGATGGTGTTGCTGGCGGATCTGGTGTCGGACGATGAAATTGCGGTCAGCGAAGCCTGCTCGCAGGTGGTGCGGCTGGCCAACGCGCGTGGCGGCGAGGGTTTCATTGCAGTGAGCGCGGAAACCCGCAAGAAATTCTGGCTGGACCGCGCCCGCACTGCGGCCATTGCCCGCCATACCAATGCCTTCAAGATCAACGAAGACGTGGTGATTCCGCTGCACCGGCTGGGCGACTATTCGGACGGGATCGAGCGCATCAATATCGAGCTGTCGATCCGTAACAAGCTGGAGCTGCTGGCCAGGTTGGCAGAGTTCTTCCACAGCGGCAATCTGCCGCTGGACGAGGGCGATGCCCAGCTCAGCCATGAAGAGCTGATTGGTGACCGCCGTGATGCCGCCTTGGCGCAGATTGATGCCGTCGCCCAACGCTGGCAGTGGCAGCTGGACCATCTGGACGTCGCTTTCGAGCTGTACCGTGCTCGCTGGCCGGATGCGCCGCTGGAACGGCAGCCCGAAGCGGATGAAATGCCGCAGAGCGTGTTCCACGCCTTGCGCGATTCCATCCTGCGCGTGAGCTGGAAGCAGGAGCTGCTGGCGGATCTGCAAGGCCTGTTTGCCGGGCGCACCGATGCGCCGGTGATGGCCGCAGTGGAGCGCCTGCACCAGCAGGTGCTGCGCGGCCGGGTGTTCGTGGCACTGCACATGCATGCCGGTGATGGCAATGTGCATACCAATATCCCGGTGAACTCGGACAACTACGCCATGCTGCAGACTGCGCATCAGGCGGTGGCACGCATCATGGCGCTGGCGCGCGACCTCGGCGGGGTGATTTCCGGCGAGCACGGCATTGGCATCACCAAGCTGGAATTCCTGCGCGCGGAAGAGCTGCAGCCCTTTGTCGACTACAAGCAACGCATCGACCCCCATGGCCACTTCAACAAGGGCAAGCTGCTGCCGGGGGCCGATCTGCGCAATGCCTATACGCCCTCCTTCAACCTGCTGGGGGCGGAGTCGCTGATTCTGGAGCAGAGTGAGATTGGCGGCATTTCCGACATGGTGAAAGACTGCCTGCGTTGCGGCAAGTGCAAGCCGGTGTGTGCCACCCACGTACCGCGCGCCAACCTACTCTACTCACCGCGCAACAAGATTCTGGCCACCGGGCTGCTGACCGAAGCTTTCCTCTACGAAGAACAGACCCGACGCGGGGTGTCGCTGCGCCACTTTGACGAGCTCTCCGATGTGGCGGATCACTGCACGGTGTGCCACAAGTGTGCTAACCCCTGCCCGGTGAAGATCGACTTTGGCAATGTCAGCATGGCGATGCGCAATTTCCTGCGCGCCGAGGGCAAAAAGAAATTCAACCCCGGTACGGCGGCGGCCATGACCTTCCTGACAGTGAAGGACCCGGCCACCATCAAGCTGATCCGTAGCAGCATGATCGGCTGGGGTTACCGACTGCAACGCATGGGGCATCAGCTCGGCAAGCGTTTTGGCTTGCTGAAAACCCAGACTAGCACGCCGCCTGCCTCACTCGGCAAGCCGACGGTCAAGGCGCAGGTGATCCATTTCATCAACAAGCCGATGCCGGGCAAGCTGCCGAAGAAAACCTCGCGGGCCTTGCTGGACATTGAAGACCCCAGCATCGTGCCGGTGATCCGCAACCCGGCGCGGGCGGCGGATGATAGCGAAGCGGTGTTCTACTTCCCCGGCTGTGGCTCCGAGCGGCTGTTCTCGCAGGTGGGGCTGGCGACGCAGGCCATGCTCTACCATGTGGGGGCGCAGACGGTGCTGCCACCCGGCTATCTGTGCTGCGGTTATCCGCAGACCTCCGCGGGCTTCAAGGACAAGGGCGACGCCATCACCACCGAGAACCGGGTGCTGTTCCACCGGGTGGCCAATACCTTGAATTACCTGGACATCAAAACGGTGATCGTGTCCTGTGGCACCTGCATGGACCAGTTGCAGAAGTATCAGTTCGAGCAGATTTTCCCCGGCTGCCGCCTGCTGGACATCCACGAATACCTGCTGGAAAAGGGCGTGCGGCTGGAGGGCGTGAGTGGCGTGCAGTATATGTACCATGACCCCTGCCACAGCCCGATGAAGACGCATGCGCCGCTGAAAGTCGCCAACGAACTGATGGGCGTGCCGGTGGTGCAGAATGCGCGCTGCTGTGGTGAATCCGGCACCTTTGCCGTCAGCCGCCCGGACATTGCCACCCAGGTCCGCTTCCGCAAGGAAGAGGAAATGCGGCGGGATGCCGCACAGTTGCGTGCCGGGGACGCCGAAGTCGCCGTCAAGGTACTGACCTCCTGCCCCTCCTGTCTGCAAGGCTTGTCCCGCTATAATGATGACGCGGGCACCACGGCAGACTATATTGTGGTGGAGATGGCGCGCCATCTGCTGGGTGAGGATTGGCTGCCCCAGTATGTGGAGAAAGCCCGGCAAGGCGGAATCGAGCGCATTCTGCTGTAAGCCTGTCGGTCAGGGGCAACCCTTTGTCGGTTACCGGCAGGCAGGTATGCCATTGTCTTGACGTGTGAATGCCAAGTCAATTATAGTCCGGCATTACCAATGGGGGTCGCATGTCTGCCACACTGAGCACCAACGCAGGCTGTGAGCTGTGCCAGACCACGGGTGGTCTGGTGTTGTGGCAGGATGCGTGTTGTCGCGTGGTACTGGTGGAGGATGAAGATTACTTGGGCTTCTGCCGGGTGATCCTGAACCGCCACTTGCCCGAGATGACCGATCTGCCACTGCCAGAGCGTCAGCAACTGATGACCGTGGTGTTTGCCACCGAGCAGGTGCTGCGTGAGGTGCTGCAGCCAGACAAGATCAACCTGGCCAGCTTGGGCAACATGACGCCACACCTGCACTGGCATGTGATTCCCCGCTTCCGTCGTGACCGGCACTTTCCCAATCCAATCTGGGGCAGTGCGGTGCGCGTGACTGAAAAACAGGACGATCCGACGTTGCCTGGCCGATTGCAGGCCGCATTGCAACGGATCCTCCAGCCGGGGTCTTGAGACGATGGATCACTATCACGCCCAGTTCCTGCTGCCCCAGCCGCAGGCCAATCCCGAATGCCCGGTACAGGATGCCAAGGCCTGCAAGCTGTGGCTGTCCGGCATCTCCTTGATCAATGTGGCCCCGGCGCAATTGCAGTTGCTATCCTTGCTGCGCCAGCAGAATGAGTGTGAGTTGGTGCCGCGCGAGCGGCTGAAAATCCTCGAAATGCTGCGTGAGCCAGTGGCCATGGTGCAGGAGGAGCTGGCCAAGAAATACCTGAACCGACCCTTGCCGTTTCACGAAGAGCACCTGCAGCAATGGGAGCTGGTATGCGAGCTGTGGCGCGCCATGCAGGCGGGCTACCGGCTGGTGCTGCACGCCGCCTTGCAGGGCGACCCGGACGCGCTGGAGTACGGCCCGTTTGCCGGTCAGCGCGCCGTGTATAACCTGGGCCGCTGGTTCAGCGAGTTTCATGCCACCTACCGCCAAGTGCCTCCGTCTGGCTGGCATACCCTGCATGAGATTTACCGAGAGATTGAGGCGCGTGGCTGGGCGGGCAAGCGGCTGAAGGACACGCTGCAGGAAGGGCTGCCCTATACCACCCCGATGGCGGCTTATTGCCATGTGCTGATGGTGGAGTTGTCCAACCCCAGCCAGATGACGGTGCGGCAGTACCGCTTTGTGGATGGCTTGCTGTCGCGCTGGTCGCTCAAGCTGAACGTGACGGCTGCGGCTCCGGAGGCGCGGTTGTCACCGCTGCAGGTTGATTTGGCCGGTGGTTCGCCGGCACGCAGCCTGCCCTTGCATGATGCGGCGCAGCCGCGCTACATCGACCGTGACCCGGTCGTGGCCAGCCTCGCCAAGCGCATCAAGATGCTGCGCGATGGCAGCGACTGGGATGTGGCGGATCTGGGGGATGATCTGGTTGCGGCCGGAGGGGTGCAGTTGCTCAGCCAGCTCTACCGGCTGTGGAGCGAGAAGGGCGACCGCGTGTTTCCGCGTCGCCAAGCCATCGAAGAAGTGGAAATCGGTGGTGACTGGCCGCGTATCTACGCTCAGCTGAGCGGGCGTCTGTTTGAATTGCCGAAAGAGACCAAGGAAATTCGCGCCAGCGGTATGGCGGATTTCCAGCTGTTTGGGCGGCGGGCCAGTGAAACCTTCCGTGAAGGCGGCGACCACACCCTGCACTTGCCACCGCTGGAAGGTTGGTCACTGCAGGATGAGAGTGCCAGTGGCCTGCGGTTGCAGGCTGAGCAGACCGGGCAGCAGTGGCTGCAGCACCAGCTGGTGATGATCCGGCGTGCCCGGGTGCCGGATACCTTGGGGATTGTCCGCCGTCTGCAGCTGGCTGGCATCAATGAGGTTGAGCTGGGTGTGCAATTGCTGGCGGGGCAGCCCACGGCTGCGGTGGTGTCCGCTACTGGCGTACAGTCGCTGACCATTCAGCCGCAACCGGCGGTGTTCTTGCCGGATGTGCCTTCGCTGTTGCAGCTGGCGACCGTGATGGTACCGGTTGGTGTGTTTCAGGTCGAGCGGGTGCTGGAAGCGCAGCTGCCCGATGGAGTACGCCGCTTCAAGCTGCAGGCACTGCAAGAGCGTGGCAGCAACTACGAGAGTTACCGCTTCAGCTGGGTTTGATGCTGGGAGGGGCCGTGCTGCCCCTCGCGGCTTAATGCCAGAGCAGGGTAGGCCAGCCGGCGTTGTCGGCGTGGGCTTTCAGCACCGGATCGGGGTTGACGACCACCGGGTGGCTGACCTTTTGCAGCAAGGGCAGGTCGTTGCGGGAGTCGCTATAGAACCAGGTCTCGCTGAAATCCTGCCATTGCTTGCCTTGCTCCGCGAGCCACTGCTCCAGTCGGATGATCTTGCCCGCCTGGAAGCAGGGCGTACCAAACGATTTGCCGGTATAACGGCCATCCTTCAGTTCCGCTTCCGTCGCAATCAGGTGTGCTACCCCAAAGGCTTCCGCGATCGGGGCCGTCACAAAGCGATTGGTGGCGGTAATGATGAGCACGATGGCGCCTTCGGCCTTGTGGCGGGCGACTTCGGCGCGCGCGCGTGGGGTCATCATCGGCTCAATGTAGCCTTGCATGAACTGCTGATGCAGCCGGTTCAACTCCTCTAGCGAGAAGCGGGTCAGCGGCGCCAGGGCAAACTCCAGATAGGCCTGCATGTCGAGTTTGCCCGCCGAGTAATCCGCATAGAAGCGCTCATTGGCGGTGTGGTATTGCTCACGGTCCACCAGACCCTGGTCGATCAGGAAGCGGGTCCAGCTGACATCGCTGTCACCGGCCAGCAGGGTATTGTCGAGATCGAACATCACCAGTTTCATGGCAGTACATCCTTGCATCAGGGCTGGGAAGGCGCAGAGGCCAGCAGCAGGTTACGGACCAGCGGCAGGGTGATCGGGCGCTTCAAGGCCAGCGACTCCCGGTCCAGCAGGTCCAGCAGGTTCAGTAGCGAAGGCAGGTCGCGCCGATAGTGGCGCAGCAGGTAATCACATACCTCGGGTGCCAGCACGATGCCACGGTTGCGGGCATGCCGTTGCAGCGCCGTGGTCTTGTCGCTGTCACTCAAGGCGTTGACACGGTAGGTGAGCCCCCAGCCCAGGCGGGTGGTCAGGTCATCGCGCAGGTCCAGCTGCATCGGCGGCTGCGGTCCGGCAGACAGCATGGATCCCCCGCCTTCCTTGAGGCGATTGAACAGGGCAAATACCGCGATCTGTTGCGCCGGGTTCAGGCAGTTGACATCATCAACGGCCACATGGGCGTCCCCTGGAATGGCCGCGGCCTCTACTTCCAGCAACAGGTCATTTTGCAGCAGGAAGGCCATGTGGCCCATTTCGCGCGCATCTGCCAGCGCTGCCTGCAGCAAATGGGTTTTGCCGCTGCCGGGCTCGCCCCAGAGGTAAATGAAAGGCTCGCTCTCGCGCTGCGTCGCCCAGGCGGACAGGGCGCTCAGCAATTCGCGATTGCCGGTACCGACGAAATTGTCCAGACGCGGGGCGGGCGGTGGGGCCAGATCAAGGATCAGTTGCTGCAAGATTCAGTTCTGCTGATAGAAGGCGCTGTTCAGATAGCGGGTACGGGCCTCGCGCAGTGCGACCAGCAGGCAGGCGGCCAATGGCAGGGCCAGCAGCACCCCGGTAAAGCCGAACAGCTGGCCAAACGCCATCAGGGCAAACAAGACGGCCACCGGGTGCAGGCCAATGCGATCGCCGACCAGCCAGGGGGTCACCACAAAGCCTTCCAGTGCCTGACCAATGGCAAACACCAGCCACACCATCAGCAAGGGCGCCATGCTGTCGAACTGCAGCATGCCCGCCATGGTCGCCAGCAGCAAGCCGGTTGCCATGCCGACATAGGGGATGAACACCAGCAGGCCGGTAATGATCCCGACCGAAAATGCAAACTGCAGCCCCACCAGCTTCAGGACCAGACTATAGTAAATGGACATGACCAGCATGACTGAGAGCTGACCGCGCAGGAATTCGCCCAGCACCCGGTCGATTTCCCGGGCCAAACCCGAAGTACGGGCGGCAAAGCGGCGCGGCAGCATGTTCTCGGCACTGTGGGTCAGACGAGGCCAATCCCGCAAGAAGTAGAACATCACCAGCGGGATCAGCGCCAGATTGGCCAGGGTGCCCATCACGGACAGGGTGCTGCTGCGCAAGGACGGCAACAGGGACAGCAACAGCTGATTGATCTTGCCCAGATTGCCGGACAGCAAGGCCTGTAGGCGGCTGCCATCGAGTGTGATCTCCGTGCCGAACCAGGCAGAGAGGGTGGGGGCCACCTGGGTTTCCAGCCAGGCCGTCAAGGCTGGCATGCGCTCGATCAGCGCGGCAAATTGCCGGTAAAACAGCGGGATGATCAACATCAGCAGAACCAGGAAGATGATCCCGACCACGCTGAGCACCAGCAGGGAGGCTGCAGTGGGCGGTACCTTGCGGCGGGTCAGCGCTTCGACCCAGGGATAGAGGATGTAGGCGAGGATGGCCGCGACCAGAAAGGGCGTCAGTACCGAACGCAGCAGCCACAGCAGGGCCAGGCCGCTGACGACGGCAAGGCCGATCCAGACCGATGATGGCAAAAGAGGGCGGGCAGCGCGCATTTCGGGTACAATCCGCAGCGAAATCACTGGCTTAAGCGAAGGAACTGACGATTATTCCACAGTTGCCTGCGCTTGGGTGAAGCCCAGAAGAATCTTTTGTTTGATCGGCCCGTGTGAGTCACACCGGCCCGGCGCGTTGCAAAACGTACCGTTGACTGCCCCCGGAAAGAGAGTACGAATTGAGCACCTCCCTCACCTACCGTGACGCTGGCGTGGACATCGACGCAGGTGACCAGCTGGTTGAGAACATCAAGCCTTTTGCCAAACGCACCATGCGCCCGGAAGTGTTGACGGGCATTGGCGGCTTTGGCGCGCTGGTGGAAATCAGCAAAAAGTACCAGGAACCGGTGCTGGTGTCCGGGACCGACGGGGTGGGTACCAAGCTGCGCCTGGCGTTTGAGCTGGGCCGCCATGACACGGTGGGCATTGACCTGGTGGCCATGAGTGTCAACGACATTCTGGTGCAGGGCGCCGAGCCGCTGTTCTTTCTCGACTACTTTGCCTGCGGCAAGCTGGACGTGGCCCAAGCCACCGATGTGGTCAAAGGCATCGCCCAGGGGTGTGAGCAGGCCGGTTGTGCGCTGATTGGGGGTGAAACCGCTGAAATGCCGGGCATGTATCCGGCCGGTGAATACGATCTGGCGGGTTTTGCCGTGGGTGTGGTGGAAAAGTCGAAGATCATCACCGGCAAGACCATTGCCGAAGGCGATGTGGTGCTGGGCCTGGCCTCCAATGGCACCCATTCCAATGGCTACTCGCTGGTGCGCAAGATCATTGAGCACAGCCAGGCTGATCTCAATGCGGACTTCTATGGCCGCACGCTGGCGGCTGCCATCATGGCGCCGACCCGCATCTACGTGAAGCCCGTGCTGAAACTGATGGAGAGCATCACCGTCAAGGGCATGGCTCATATTACCGGTGGAGGTTTGCTGGACAATATTCCGCGCGTGCTGCCGGAAGGGCTGACCGCCGAGCTACAGGCTGGCAGCTGGCAGCTGCCCAAGCTGTTTGAGTGGCTGCGTGATGCGGGCAATGTGGCGATGGGCGAGATGTACCGCGTGTTCAACTGTGGCATCGGCATGGTGCTGGTGCTGTCGGCGCAAGATGCCGAAGCGGCGACCCGCATCCTGACCGAAGCCGGTGAGACGGTGTACCGCATTGGTCGTATCCGCCCGCAGCTGGTGGGCGAAGCGCAGACGCTGGTGGTGTAAGGGTCATGAAACAGATTGTCATCCTGATTTCGGGTCGCGGCAGCAATATGCAGGCGCTGGTCAAGGCGCAGCTGCCGTGCCGGATAGCAGCGGTGATCAGCAATCAACCGGATGCTGCAGGGTTGGCGTTTGCCCGTGAGCACGGTATTGAGACCGCGGTGCTGTCGCACCGCGATTTCGCCAGCCGTGAGGAATACGACGCAGCGCTGATGCAGTTGATCGACGGCTATCAGCCGGATCTGGTGGTGCTGGCCGGTTTCATGCGCATCCTCACCGCAGGCTTTACCCGCCATTACACGGGGCGGATGCTGAACATCCATCCTTCGCTGCTGCCCGCCTTCAAGGGTTTGCACACCCATCAGCAAGCCTTGCAGGCGGGGGTCAAGCTGCACGGTTGCACGGTGCATTTTGTCACCGCCGAGCTGGATCACGGCCCGATTGTGTCGCAAGCGGCGGTGCCGGTGCTGGCAGAGGATGATGAATCCAGCCTGGCGGCGCGTGTGCTGGTTGAAGAGCATCGTCTCTATCCTGAGGCAGTACGCCTGTTTGTAGAAAACCGGCTACACATGGAAGCCGATGGCCGGGTGCGGGTGGCAGGTTAAACCCATGTCGGCATTCAAGCGGTGGTGGCTGCCACTGACCCTCTCTCTGTTGATCCATATCGTCCTGCTGGCGGCCAACATCATCACCTTGCCGGACTGGAGCACACCGGAAACCAAGGTGCTGCAGACCAAGCTGCTGACCAAGGCCAACAAGGCCAAGCTGCTGCAGAGTGATCCGGTCAAGGTAGCAGCACAACTGGCGGTCAAGCCTGATCCCGCAGACGGTATGGCGGCCTCGGAGCAGGCCGCTTCCGAGCAGGCAGCCTCAGATATCGGCAGGACACAGCACGCCAGCCATCGTAATAATCGCCCGGCACGCGGGCAGCAAGCCGCGTCGCAGGCTAATGGGCAAGCGGCTTCCATCGGCGCTTTGGCGCGTGGTGCGTCGACGGAAGTACCCAAGATCAAACCGGAAGCTTCGGCCTCGCAGCCGAGTAGCAAGCCGGACAAGCCGGCTGACAAGCCTGCGGATAAGCCAAGTAATGGCAAGCTGGCCAATTATGGTGACAGTTTCCCACGGGCGGGCACAGCGAAGTATCAGATGTTGAAGGGGCCGGAAATGACCCAGCGCTGGGAGATTACCGGCGAGGGCTACCGCATCGTGATGGGGGGCTCCCTGTTCAACAAGAGCATCCGCTGGGAAAGCCGTGGCCGGATCGGCAAGGATGGTATCTTGCCTGACAAGTTTGCCGAGTATCGGGATGAAAAGACCGAGCCAAAGTACGCGGCGGCCATCGACTATGCGCAAAAAGTCATTCACTATGGTTCACCGGATGACCCGAAAGAGGTGGCGCTGGAGAGTGATACCCAGGATTTGTTAACCTGGGGGTATCAATTGGCCGCTCAGCTGGAGCCAGGGCAATCATTTGACCTTCAACTGGTATTCCGCAACAAGGTTTATCCGGTTCGCTTTGTGGCAGACCGGGAAGAAGTGATTGAAGTGCCTGCAGGGAAAATCCGTACAGCCCACGTTCGTGGTCAGGTGGTGGGCGGCAGCAGGCGCTTTGATGTCTGGCTCGATCTGGACCACTTTAATTATCCGGTGCGGATTGTCGGTACCAATGATGAAGGGCAGCCCGTAGATTTGGTCTTGCTGGGTTTGAAATTCGGCGATCAAGTGGTATATCAATACCGTGCCATGCTGGAAACCGGCCGGGACAACAAATAATCCGATGCGGTTTCGGCTGCGTTGATGAGAACACACCATGACCCCGTTTCAATTTGAACAGGCCCATCAGGCTTTGCAAGCCATTCTGCCGCTGACCTATCCGGCGGATGTGTCGCTGAGCCATTACTTTCGTAATCATCCGGCCTTGGGCGCGCAGGATCGCAACTTTATTGCCGAAAGCGTGTTCGGGGTGCTGCGCCATCGCCTGTGGCTGGAATGGCGTGCACCGGATGCGACGCCACGCCAATTGTTGCTGGCCTATATGCGTCTGGTGCGCAGCCTGCCGCAGCGGGAGCTGGCGCCACTGCTGTCGGAAGCCGATACCGCATGGTTGACTGCCTTGCTGGCGGCAGCCCCCACCGAGCAGCCCTTGATCGCCCGTGCCGAACTACCGGACTGGGTGCTGCCGCACCTCAAGGACATGCCGGAAGCTGACATTGTGGCCTTGGGGCGGGGATTGCGTGAGCCTGCGCCGCTGGATTTGCGTGTCAACACGCTGAAAAGCACGCGCGAGCAGGCGCTGGCAGCACTGCAACAAGCGGGCTGGCAGGCCGAGCCGACGCCTTTCTCCCCGCTGGGTATCCGTATGCCGGGTAAACCCGCCATCAACCGCCACCCGCTGTTTCTCGAGGGTGGGGTAGAGGTGCAGGACGAAGGCAGCCAGCTGCTGGGCTTGTTGCTGGCCCCGAAGCGCCACGACATGGTGGTGGATTTTTGCGCCGGTGCCGGTGGCAAAACGCTGCTGCTGGGGGCTTTGATGGCATCACAAGGCCGGGTGTATGCCTTTGACGTGTCAGAAAAGCGCATCAACAACCTCAAGCCACGGCTGAAACGCTCCGGCCTGTCCAACGTTCACCCGCAGTTGATTGCGCATGAGAACGACAGCCGCATCAAACGTCTGCAGGGCAAGATCGACAAGGTGCTGGTGGATGCGCCCTGTAGTGGTCTGGGCACGCTGCGACGCAACCCGGACCTGAAGTGGCGACAAAGTGAAGCCTCGCTGCAGGACTTGCTGCAACGTCAGGCTTCGATTCTGGAAAGTGCGGCCCGGCTGGTCAAACCCGGTGGGCGCTTGGTGTATGCGACCTGCAGCATCTTGCCGGATGAGAACCAGCTGCAAATTACCCGCTTCCTGCAAAGCCACCCGGCTTTCCGCGTGGTGCCGGTGTCCAGCCTGCTGCCGCAGGTGCCACAGCAAGGCGATTACTTGCAACTGTATCCGCATGTGCACGCAACAGACGGGTTCTTTGCGGCAGTGCTGGAGCGGGTGCCAGACTAAGGTCTTTTTCCCCCAGCGATGTCTGATCAGATAGCCAGGGGTACAAACAACAACGGGACACACTGTGTCCCGTTGTTGTTTGTACGGTTACCGCTTACTGTGGCATGGCGTCGCTGGCTTCACCTTCCGGCATGGCGCCTTCGGGCGTACCACCTTCCGGTGCGGCCGGGGCGCCGCCCATCAGGGCACCCAGCATCGGCAGCGGGAACTCCTTGCCGTTGATCTGCAGTTTGCCGGCCTTCCAGCTGAGCTTGGTCACCAGCTGCTTGCCATTACGGGCCAGCAGGCCTTGGGCCAAAGCACCTTCCAGTTGCTGGGTCAGCATGGCCTCTGCCGTTGCTGGATCCATGCCTTCCTTGGCCATCATTTGCGCAGCCAGCATCTTGGCAATGGCTTCCGGGAAGTTGATATCCAGACCCGCTTCCAGCTTTTGCAGCAGACCTGCAGGTTGCTGGACATCGCTGGCAGCAAAGTTGTTGATCTTGGCATTGGCCTTGATCACGGCTTCACCTTCCGGCATGTTCAAGCTGATGCGGTCCAGAATGAATTCCGGCGTTTGTTGCATCAGGGCAATACCATGCTTGCCCAGCGCACTCATTAGCTGCATCTGGCGGGTCGCTTGGTCGCTGCACTGGCCGGACATGCTGTTGACTTCCTGTACCAGCTTGCCCAAGGTGCTACCGTGCAAGTGGTTCAGGCTAACATCATAGTGGGCCGGGCCATAGCTCTTGCCCATGGTGTTGACTTTGTCCACGCCCAGCTTGAGCGACATGTCGAGGAAGTCGCCATTCTTCTTGCTGGTGGCGGTGTAGCTGATCTTGGAGACTTCCGTGTTTAGCATGGGCAGCGCGGCATTCTTGAACGACATGCTGTCGATGTTGAAGCTGGCATCGCCAACCGACAGCACATCAAATTCGGTCTTGCTGTTGCTGTCCATGCTGATTTTGCCGATCTGCACTTGCTCGCCTGATGCGCCCGTGATGGTCAGGCCATTGCTGCTCATCTTGGTGACGTAGCTGCTGTAATCGGCAGGGTAGCTGACCGAGGCGGTCAGGCCGGTCCATTGCAGTTTGGAGCCATCATTCAGGCTGGAGGTCAGTTCTGGCACATCCAGGGTCAGTTCGCTGTCACCGCCCATGCTGACCACGGTGCGCAGGCTGGCAGGCGGTACTTTGCCGAATACTTCTTCCAGCTTCTTGCGGGTGTCTGCGCTCAGCACCAGCTCGGTGTTCACCACCGCACGGGCAAACCCGGTGTGACCACCACCGAAGGTGAACGGGCCATGGTGGATGGTTTCCTTGACGGTGAACTCCAGCGGGCCCATGTCTTTGCCCACGCGCTGCATGCTCTCGGCAAGATCACACCCTACACTGCCAGCCACGGTATACTTGATGGTTCGGCTGGAGGAGAAGACGCCACTGGAACTTTCCAGTTCCGTCACCTTCAGATAAGGAGCGACCTTGTTGAGCCGCTCTACAAAGTGCTGGTGCTGAGTCCGTGCCTGCTTGCCAAACCACCAGGATGTGCCGGTGTAGCCGACGCCCAGGACGGCAACGATGGCGACAGGGATGACGATTTTCTTGCTCATGGTCGCGTGAAATCCGGTTGAAGATGATTAAAGAAGCCTGATGATAACAAATTTCTTTACAATCAACATGTCATTTTCATGTTTGAAACCATGTACTTGCCCAAGCGGCGCTGGTCGAATGGCCGGGTGCGCGCTATGATTTTGCATCGGACTCGTGCATGAACTGGAACGTGATGCTGAAGCAACGTTACCTGGACGCTTCATTACGCGAATTGTTGAGCTGGCAGGCCTCGTGGAAAGAGTGGCTGGTGCTGGCGGTGGCCATGTTGCTGGCTTGGGGCTTGAGTCGTCGCTGGCGGCCGGTACTCAAGGCAGAAGAGACGACCTGGCAATATGGTGCCGGTGGCTTGCAGCGGGTGCTGTTTCCCTTGCTGGCTGTAGTATTCATCAGCTTCGGGAAGTGGAGCCTGCAGCATTACCAGCAGGTCTGGCTGTTATGGCTGATCAATGTACTGGTGCTGGCGTGGCTGCTGATCCGGCTGGGCATTTACCTGCTGCGCAGTGTATTTCCTCAGGCGCGCTGGCTGCGGGTGTCCGAGCGGGGTATGGCCATCGTCATCTGGCTGGTGGTCACCCTGCATCTGACTGGCGACTGGGAAGATTTCCTGCTGTTGCTTGACGGGGTAGCCATCCCGGTAGGCAAACACTCCTTGTCGCTGCTGATGGTGCTGAATGCCTTGATGACGGTGACGCTGACGCTGCTGGTTACGCTGTCGCTATCCCGAGCGCTGGAGCGCCGACTGTTGCGGACGGAGGCACTGGATAGCAGCTCCAGGGTGATGTTGTCCAAACTGGGACGGGCGTTGCTGCTGGTTTCTGGCGTAATGATTGCGCTCAGCGTTGCCGGCATCGACTTGACCCTGCTCTCGGTGTTTGGCGGGGCGCTGGGGGTGGGGCTGGGTTTCGGCCTGCAAAAGATTGCCAGCAATTACGTCAGTGGTTTCATCATCTTGCTGGATCACTCCATCCGGTTGGGTGACCTGCTGACGGTGGATGGCCGCTTCGGCGAAGTGACCCGGCTGACCGCACGCTACATGGTGTTGCGCAACCCGGAAGGCAATGAAGCCATTGTGCCGAACGACACGCTGATTACCTCGGTGGTGACCAATCATTCCTACTCGGATCGGCGCACCCGTATTGCCTTGCAGGCGATCGTTACGTTCGACTCAGATTTGCCGCTGGCCTGCGCTACCTTGCTGGAGGCGGCGCAGGGGCAGCAGCGCATTCTGCAGGATCCAGCACCCGGCGTGATCGTCAAGGCGTTCGCCGCCAACGGCGTGCAGCTGGAGCTGGGCTTCTGGATTGCAGACCCTGAAAAGGGCAGTGGTGAACTGTCTTCAGCCATTCTGGCGCGTGCCTGGCAATTGTTCCGCGAGCGGCAGATTGTGCTGGCCAGCACCTGATGCGGGGGCAACTCGCCTGGAATCTGGACAGCCGGTGCAGTGTAGACCGTATGGACGCAGGTATAATGCAGTGACAATAACCATGATCAAGATGGATGGAATGGACTCATGCAATGGCTTAATGGTTTGATTGATCTGCCCTGGTGGGGCTATATCCTGGTGGTGTTGGGTTTTACCCATGTCACCATGGCAGCAGTGACGATTTTTCTGCACCGGCATCAAGCGCACCGTGCGCTGGACCTGCACCCGGTGGTCAGCCACTTTTTCCGCTTCTGGCTGTGGATGGGCACCGGCATGGTGACCAAGCAGTGGGCGGCGATCCACCGCAAGCACCATGCTCGCTGCGAGACCCCGGAAGACCCGCATAGCCCGTGGACCTATGGTATCCGTACAGTGCTGTTGCAAGGCGCAGAGCTTTACCGCAAAGAGGCCAAGAACCAGGAAACCATGGACAAGTTCGGCCACGGTACGCCGGATGACTGGATGGAGCGCAATGTCTACACCCGCTACAGCGCGGGCGGTATCAGCATACTGCTGGTATTGGCTATCCTGCTGTTTGGCCCTAATGGTATCTGGATGTGGGCGGTGGCCATGGTGTGGACCCCGTTTTTTGCAGCAGGGGTCATCAATGGCTTGGCGCACTGGTGGGGTTATCGCAATTTTGAGTGCGAGGACAAGAGCACCAATATTTTCCCGTGGGGCATCCTGATTGCGGGGGAAGAACTGCACAACAACCACCACACCTTTGGGACATCCGCCAAGCTGTCTTACAAGTGGTTTGAGTTTGACATCGGCTGGATGTATATCCGCATCCTGTCGCTGCTGGGGCTGGCGACGGTGCGCCGTACCCAGCCGAAGATGGTGGATGTCCCCACCAAACTCGAAGCCGACCATGCCACCTTGCAGGCGCTGATTGCCAATCGCTACATCATTGCCTCACGATACGCGCGTACGCTGCGTGAAACCTGCGCGGCTGAGCTGGAAAAGCTGGCCGGTGCTGCCAAGCTGCCATCGGGCCTCAGCTGGGGGCAGATGAAGCGCTGGCTGAAGCAGGATGCTAAAGACACACCGGAAGGCGAGCGCGCGACGCTGCAGACGATCCTGCAGCAAAGCCGGGTGCTGGAAACCGTGTACCAGATGCGGCAAGAGCTGACGACGTTGTGGGAGCGTTCGGCCATGAACTCCGAGCAACTGCTGAACCGCTTGCGTGACTGGTGCCAACGTGCCGAATTGAGCGGCATTCCATCGCTACAGCAGTTTGCACGTCAGCTGCAGCGGATGGCTGTGCCTGCCGCGGCGTGAGGACATCCTGACTGAATAAAAAGGCCCGCTGATGCGGGCCTTTTTATTGGCGGTGCGCGCTGCTTAACGCAAGACAGCGTTTAGTGCTGCAGTGGGCAAGGCATCGGTCAGAAAGGCTTGCCCGATGCCACGTAGCATGACAAAGCGGATGCGGCCACCCTCATTTTTCTTGTCGACCTGCATCAGTTGCAGATAGCGTTCAGCACCCAAGGGCGGCGCTTCGGCTGGCAGGCCTGCTGCTTCAATCAACCGCCGAATGCGCTGCAATTCGGGCGCAGACAGCCATCCGGCCAAATGGGATGCGGTCGCGGCCATCACCATGCCGGCTGCTACCGCTTCGCCATGTAGCCACTGGCCATATCCCAGTCCGGCTTCAATGGCATGACCAAAAGTATGCCCCAGGTTCAGTAGCGCGCGTACACCGCTTTCGGTTTCGTCGGCGGCGACGATGCGTGCCTTGTTGCGGCAGCTCCAGGCGACGGCTTCAGCCAGTGCCGCACCGTCGCGCGCCAGCAGGGCGGGCATGTGCTGCTCCAGCCAGTCAAAGAAGGGTACATCATCAATCAAGCCATATTTGATGACCTCTGCCAGCCCGGCGGCCAGTTCACGCGCGGGCAGGGTGCATAAACTGCTGATTTCGGCGAGCACGGCGCGGGGCTGATAGAACGCGCCAATCATGTTCTTGCCCAAAGGGTGGTTGATGCCGGTCTTGCCCCCCACCGATGAATCCACCTGGGCCAGCAAGGTGGTCGGGATCTGGATAAAGGCAATGCCACGCATATAGCAGGCCGCGGCAAAACCGGTCATATCCCCAATAACACCGCCACCCAAGGCCAGCAGGGTGGTCTTGCGGTCGCAGTGCGCGGCCAGCAAGGCGCTGTAGATCTGGTCCAGGTGCTGGACATCCTTGTACTGCTCACCGTCCGGCAGGATGACATGATGGTGCGCGATCCCCCAGTGCTCCAGGCAGGCCTGCCAGCGCGCCAGATAGAGCGGGGCGACCGTGGTATTGCTGACCAGCACCACCTTGCCATTGCCCAACCACGGACGCAAAGTGTGCTCCGCTGCAGACAACAAGTCTTCACCAATGAAGATCGGATAGCTACGTGCCCCCAGGTCGAGGGTCAGGGTCTGGTAATCAGGCATGGCTCAGTTTTTGTAATTGGGGTTCCAGTTGCGTCAGCAGGCTCTGCACCGTCTGGCGGCTGGTATCAAAGATGACATCGGCGACCTCGCGATACAGAGGGTCGCGTTGGGTGTACAGGGCCTGCAGGCGGCCTAGTGGGTCTGCGGTCTGCAGCAGGGGGCGGTTACGGTCCAGCTTGGTGCGGTGATACAGCTCTTCCGGTGTGGCGCGCAGATAAATGACCAAGCCATGACGTGCGAGCTGCTCACGGTTGCGCGGGTCCAGCACGGCACCGCCGCCGGTGGCGAGTACCACATTCTGGCGCTGGCACAGCTCGGCAATCATCTCGCGTTCGCGCTCACGAAAACCGGCCTCGCCTTCGATATCGAAAATGGTAGCGATGCGCACCCCTGTGCGGGCCTCCACTTCATGGTCTGAATCGAAGAAGGCCTTGTTGAAGCGGCGCGACAGGGCGCGACCCACCGTGGTCTTGCCTGCGCCCATCAAACCCACCAAAAAGAAATTGCCCGTCATGTCGAGTGCCATGACGGGCATTGTAGCGGATTTTACAGCAGCTTAGCGCACCGCCAGACGATCATCCAGAATACGCGGGGTGACGAAAATCAGCAACTCACGCTTTTCGACCGTATCTTTCTTGTTCTTGAAGAACCAGCCGAGCAAGGGGATGTCGCCCAAGAAAGGGGTTTTCTCAATGTCGGCGTGGGTTTCCTCTTCAAACACACCGCCGATTACCGTGGTTTCACCGTTGGCAACCGTGACATTGGTATTGACTTCACGCTTGTTGATGGCCGGACCATTGCTGGTGGATTCACCTTTGGCATCTTTACTGACTTTGAGCGTCATTGTCACCCGATTGTCTGGCGTAATTTGCGGCGTGACATCCAGCTCTAGTAGTGCTGCTTTGAATGCAATGGAGCAGGTTGCTGCGCCACCATTTGCCGCCGCAGTACACGTCTGGTACGGGATTTCAACACCCTGCCTTATCGTGGCTTGCCGTTGGTCACTGGTGACCAGGCGCGGGCTGGATACCACTTTGCCCCGTCTGTCCAATTCCAGCGCTAGCAATTCCAAGTTAAGCAGGGCTCCGGTTGGGTTGTGCGTCAGTTTCAGGCCGAAACTACCACTGACGGAAGTCCCTAACGAGCCCAGTATGGATCCACCTAGCGCAGAGCCTGCAGCTGTAGTACTGGTCGAGCCAAAGAATGACTTGGTCTGGTTGAAGGTCAGCCGCCCGCCCAGCTGACGGCCAAAGCTTTCTTCGGCAATCACCACTCGTGCCTCAATCATGACTTGCTTGGAGGACACGTCGATCTTGCGCAGCAAGTCACGAATCTCGTCCAGTTTGGTAGGTATATCGCTGACAAACAACTGATTGGTGCGCTCATCAACGATGACACTGCCGCGCTTGGTCAGGAAGCGGTTCTTTTCATCCTTGAGGAATTCGAAAACCACCTTGGCTTTCTGATAGTTCAGCTGGAAGGTTTCGGTGCGGGTGGCTTCAAGATCGGCAATGCTTTGCTCATTTTCCAGCGCCAGCTTTTCTTTTGTGGCCAATTCTTCACGCGGGGCGACCAGGATCACATTACCTTTACGGCGGGAATCCAGGCCCTTGGCTTGCAGCACGATGTCAAAGGCCTGGTCCCATGGCACATCCTTCAGACGCAGGGTCAGATTGCCGGTGACGGTATCGCTGGTAATGATGTTGAGGCCGGTAAAGTCTGCCAGTACGGCAATCACAGACCGCACTTCCACGTTCTGGAAGTTCAGCGACAGTTTTTCGCCCGAATAGGTCTTGGTCTGGCTGACCCGGTTAGGGTCACGTACCTGTTCCTTGACTTCGATCACCAGTTGGCCATCGGTCTGATACGCCGAGTACTCCCACAGGCCCTTGGGCTCAATCACCAGCTGTGTCGATTCACCCTTGCCTTTGGCGTCGATGAACTGCACCGGCGTGCCAAAGTCGGTCACGTCCATGCGGCGTTGCAGGTTGATCGGCAGTGTGGCCTTGCTGATGTCCACCAGCAGCAGCTTGCCTTGCTGGCGAATGTCGATGCCGGCATTGCCGTTATTGAGATCAATCACCACGCGGCCTTCACCCTGGCGGCCTTTGCGGAATTCGATATCACGAATGGAGTCGCGGCTTGCAGCGGGCTTGCTGGTCGCAAACTGTGTGTTGGATGTGCCGGCATTGGCACCGGTCATCACCGTGCCCAGCTTGACCCAGACTTCATTGCCTTGGGTGCTGACTTCGTAGGGTGCCGTTTGCAGCAGGCTGACTACCAGGCGGGTACGGCCATTGGCTTCTACCACATTCACCGCACGCAGGTTACCCTGATTGGCCGAGATGTTGGGCGAGCTGAGATGGCTGCTGACATTGGGGAAATCCAGCGCAATGCGTGGGGGCGTGGCAACCGTAAAGCCAGTCGGGGTGACGGCAGGGCCGCTCATTTTGACCTTGATCAAGGCCTGGTCGCCTGGCAGTGCCGAAACATCGACACTTTCAATACTGTTGGCCGCCCAGGCCGAGGCACTCAGCAAGACGCTTGCCAACAGCCCTGATACCCAGCGGACCGCTTTGCAGTCGGACAGCGTGACGGTCTTCATAATTATGGTTACTCCTGCTCAGATAGTTTGAGGCTGGCGCTGCGCTCTGACCAGTCGCCACTGCTGTCTTCGATCATTTCCTTGATCTCGACGCTGCTATCGGTAATGGCCGTGATCACACCGAAGTTGCGTCCGATGTGATTGCTGACCTTGACCCGGAAGATTTCCCCGGTGGACACCTTGACCAAGGCGATGCGACCTTCTGCCTTGTTGTTCAGCGTGCCCACCATCGTGATCTTGTCGAGATCAAATTCTTCCAGGGGTTCTTTTTTCCAGTTGGCTGGGGTGCCGTTGCCAGCCCCTTTCTTGGCCTGGATCTTGGCGCTGGAGAAGGGCTCCAGCTGGTCCTGAGCCTGATAGTCAAACGGGACATAGGGTTTGAGTTCGGGCACGGGTTCAATCCGGGCACGATAATCCTTGGACTCGTTGGCCATCCAGTCGTCAATGTCTTTGAAATCACTTTTGCCGCAGGCACTCAGCAATATGCTGCCGAGCAAGAGGCTGACTAGGGTCAGTGGGCGCTTCATGGTTTGTTCGCCCCCTTGTTCTGGTTGTTGCGCATGGCTTCCAGCTCATTGTCATCCAGATAGCGGAAGGTCTTGGCTACCGTCTGGATACTGATGTTGCCATCGGCGGCTGCGGTCATCTGAATGTTGTTCAGGTTGACGATACGGGGCAGCTTGGCGATGTCGTTGGCAAAGCGGGCAAAGCTGTGGTAATTGCCCTTCATGCTCAGGTTGATGGGCAGTTCAGCCATCTCATTGGTTTTGGTTTCAGCTTGCGGCTTGAATTCGACAAAGACCAAACCTTGACCCACGCCGGCCTGGTTGATGTCGGTCAGCAAGGCGTCCATTTCAGAGCGCTTCGGCAGCTGCTTCAGCAGCTCGCTCAGCGACTGGCGGATTTCCTTCAGCTGCAGCTTGTAAGCATCCAGGTTAACGGCCTTTTGCTTCAGTTCCTTGTATTTTTCCTGCAGTTGGGTTTCCTCTGCAGCCTTGTTGTCGTGGTTGGTGATTTCTTCTTCCCAGAACAGGAAGTAGGCGGCCACGTTGATCAGGATAACGATCAGCAACAGGATGCCCAGCCGTGCCGGCCATGGCCATGTGCCAATCTCGTTGATGTTCAGGTTGCGATATTCGTCTAGGGAGGCCATGACTTAACCCTTGGGTGCAGCGGAAGCGGCCGCATCAGCCGGTGCGCCGCGCTTGATCTGAATCTGCATGCTGAACGTGCTCGGCTTGCCAGCATCGCCCCCGGTGATCTGGATCAGGGTCGGATTGGCCAGCATGCTGGAGCTCTGGATGTTCTGCATGAACGTTGCGATCCGCGCATTGGAAATGGTGTTGCCGGTCAGGTCCACCGTGGTGTCGGTCTGCTTGATACTGGTCAGCATGATGCCTTCCGGGGTCAGCTTGGCCAGTGAATCGAGCAGCTGCACCACTTCCGAGCGGCTGACCTGGAGGTCCTCAACCACTTTCTTGCGGCTGAGCAGGGTTTCCCGCTCTTCCTTCAGCTTGTCAATTTCTACTATCTGCTTGGACAGCTTGTCATTCTCCTGGCGATAGTAGCCATTGCGCGCCTCTTGGTAGGTGACCTGATCTACCAGGTATTGGTAGACGGCAAAAGCACCACCCAAGGCAGCGAGCAAGGTAAAGGCCGTCAAAATGTAGAACTGACGGGTCTGGGCGGCCTTGCGCAGCTCGCGGTGAGGTAACAGGTTTAATCTAATCATGGCTCAAACTTGCGAAGGGCGAGACCGCAGGCGATCAGCAGTGACGGGGCGTCCTGTAGCAACTGCTTCGGCTTGATCCGGCTGGGTGGAGACATGCCAAGGAAGGGGTTGGCAATCAAGGTACTGACCTGGGTGCGGTTGGCCACCACTTCATCCAGTCCAGGAATGCTGCTGCAGCCACCGCCGAGCAGAATGTAGTCCACATGGCTGTACTGGGTGGAGGCAAAGAAGAACTGCAAGGAACGCATCACTTCCTGTGCCAGTGTTTCCATGAAGGGCTTGAGCACCTCTGGTTCATAGTTCTCTGGCAGCCCGCCGTTGCGCTTGGCAGTTTCTGCTTCATCCTGGCTCAGGTTAAAGCGGCGCTGGATGTCTTGCGTTAGCTGGTTGCCACCGAACGCCTGCTCGCGCAGGAAGATCTGCTGTCCGTTGCGTACCACCATGATGTGCATCATGGTCGCGCCAATGTCAGCGATGGCAATGGTCTGATCGCGGCCCTCACCGGGCAGTTGCTTCTGGATCAGCTCGAACGCCGCCTGGGTGGCGTACGACTCCACATCCATCACCAGTGTTTTCAGACCGGCCTCACCCGCAGCGGCGACCCGGTCTTCCACCTTTTCCTTTTTGGATGCAGCGATCAGCACCTCAACCTCGTCGGCCGTGGCAGGGGACGGACCAATGATCTGAAAATCCAGATTCACCTCTTCCAGGGCAAACGGGATATACTGGTTTGCCTCGGATTCGACTTGTAGCTCGAGGTCCCGCTCGCTTTGACCTGCGGGTACCGTGATCTTTTTGGTAATGACTGCGGCAGCCGGCAGGGCCAGCGCGACGTTTTTAGTGCGCGCGCCCAGCTTGCGCCAAGCGCGCTTGATGGCGTCTGCCACGGCCTCATGGTTGGCGATATTGCCGTCAGCAACCGCGTCTTTGGGCAGGGGTTCGATGGCATACCGCTCGATGTTGAGGGTTTTGCCCGCTTTGCTCAGCTCGACCATTTTAACAGCGTGCGAGCTGATATCGACCCCAACCAGCGGTGGCGCTTTCGGCTTCAGAAAGTCCATGTTAAAGCTGGATTTCAAGGCAAATTCCTTTGAACATTAAGCAGGTTACATGCATTATGTGTGAAACTACATGAAATGCTAGCAGCGTAAAGCTGTCAAGTAAAGCAATCATGCTTTTATCATGAATGCTCGCATATTGTCGCGTTTTCGCCTACAGTAGCCCTCGTTTAACTATAGACCCTCTACAAAACAGACATGAACTTGAGACCGTCACGCAAGTGGATTACCTATCCGTTGTTGTTCATGGTAAGCCTTGGCCTGATCGGGATTGCCATCCTGGCCATCGCCGTCATGATCGTGTATCCCCGCTTGCCCGATGTCAAAGTGCTGCAGGATTACCGACCCGCCATTCCGCTGCGGGTCTATACCGCAGACGGTGTACAGATTGGGGAGTTCGGCCAGGAGCGGCGAGACTTCCTCAAGATTGCTGATGTGCCGGAGAAGATGAAGCAGGCCTTGATGGCGGCGGAAGACGAGCGCTTCTATCAGCATGGGGGCGTGGACTACATCAGTGTCGCCCGTGCGCTGCTCTCCAATTTTACCAAAGGCAAGACGGTTTCCGGTGCCAGTACCATCACCCAGCAAGTGGCCAAAAATTTCTTCCTGACGCCCGAGCAGACCATGGAGCGCAAGTTCAAGGAAGCCTTGCTGGCGTTCAAGATTGAGCAGAATTTCAGCAAGGACCAGATCCTTGAGCTGTACATGAATCAGATCAATCTGGGTCAGCGTGCCTATGGCTTTGGCGCGGCCGCCAAGATCTACTACGGCAAACCCATCAATGAGTTGAGCATTGCCCAGTATGCCATGCTGGCCGGCTTGCCCAAGGCACCCAGCAAGTTCAATCCGGTGGTCAACCCGGAGCGGGCCAAAACCCGCCAGTTGTATGTGCTGCGCCGCATGCACGAGCTGGGTTTCATTACGGATGCGGAATGGTCAGCGGCACAAGTCGAAGAGCTGCACGTGTTGAAGTCACAGGCCGACTTTACGGTGCGCGGGGAGTACGTGGCCGAAATGGTGCGCCAGTTTATGGTGGACCAGTATAAGGATGCGGCCTATACCCAAGGCTACAAGGTGTATACCACCATTCTGGCCGATCACCAGGAGACGGCGCATCTGGCTGTACGGCATGGCATGCTGGATTTTGACAAGCGCCATGGCTACCGTGGTGCCGAGTCTTACATAGACATCAGCAATTATGCCGAGGGCCCAGTCGAGCAGCGCGAGGATTACCTCGACCAGATGTTGCAGGAAGTAAAGGACAGCGGCGATATCTACCCGGCCGTGGTACTGGAAGCCAGCCCGAAAAAGGTGGTGGCCTATCGCAAGGGTGGGGAAACCCTGGAGCTGACCGGTGCGGGTCTGCAGTTTGCCCAGCGCATGATCGGTCCCAAGGCCAACGAAGCGGTGCGGATTCGCCCGGGTGCGGTGATCCGTGTGTTCCAGAACAGCAAAGGCCAGTGGGAGATTTCACAACTGCCGCAGATCGAGTCCGCCTTCGTGTCGATGGACCCGAATACGGGGGCGATGAAGGCGCTGGTGGGCGGCTTTGACTTCAACCGCAACAACTTCAACCATGCCACGCAAGCCTGGCGGCAGCCGGGCTCCAGCTTCAAGCCCATTATCTATTCAGCCGCGCTGGAAAAAGGGTTTACGGCATCCACCATCATCAATGATGCCCCGCTGGTGATTGATCAAGGCGGGCAGCGCTGGGAGCCGAAAAACTCGGATGGCCGCTTCTCCGGGCCGATGAGTCTGCGGCAGGCACTGACCAAGTCCAAGAACCTGGTATCGATCCGTATCCTGCAGGCGATTACGCCGCAATATGCACAGGAGTACATGCAGAAGTTCGGCTTCACACCAGACAAACACCCCCCTTACCTCACCATGGCGCTGGGTGCGGGGTCCGTGACGCCGTACCAGATGTCAGCGGCTTACAGTGTGTTTGCCAACGGTGGCTACAAGGTACAGCCCTACTTCATTGAACGCATTGAAGACCCGAAGGGCAAGGTGGTGTTCCAGAGCAAGCCCTATGTAGTGGGCCAGAATGCACCGGAGGCCATCGATCCGCGCAACGCCTTCATCATGACCAGTGTGATGGGTGACGTGGTGCGTTACGGTACTGCAGCACGTGCCATGTCGCTGGGCCGGAAAGACCTTGCAGGCAAGACCGGTACCACCAACGACGTGATGGATGCCTGGTTTGCCGGCTTCTCGCAGCGCAATCTGGTGGGCGTGGTCTGGGTAGGCTATGACCAGCCCAAGCCACTGGGTGGCTCGGAAACCGGTGGTCACGCCGCCTTGCCGATCTGGATGACCTATATGGGCAAAGTACTGAAGGGTATTCCGGAGCGGCCGTTGCCGATGCCAAAGGGCGTGGTCAAGCAAGGCAGTGAATACTATTACGCCGAGCGGACCTCTACCGCGCCGGGGCTGGGGCTGGATAACAGTTCATCGGCACGCCCTGCCAGCGGAGAGGGCGGTGACGGCGGTGAAGAGGCGGGCACCAATGTGGAGACGGTGCGCGACCTGCTATTCTAAGGGCTGGTGACGTCACCGGATTGTCACACGGGTTTGTTAGCGTAAGTTCGGGCTAGGGGTGAAGGAGGTCGACATGCGTTCACGTTCAACCCGTAACCGGCATGCCCAATGGCAGATTGCAGACCGGGCCGCCCGCCTGCTGGCAGAAGGTAGCGAGCAGGAGCTGGCGGTGGCTTGCCGCAGGGCCGCCTTGCAACTGGGCAACCATGACCCTTCCAGCTGGCCGGATCAGGCCTTGCTGGAGCAGGCGTTGTCACAGTATCGCGCGCTGTTTGATGACGAGCACCCCCAGCGCTTGCAGGAATTACGGCAGGCGGCGCTGGCGATGATGGGGCAACTGCAGGGCTTGTCCCCTCTGCTGTCGGGAGATGTGCTCAGTGGGGTGGCGGGCGAGCATGCCTGCATCGAATTGCTGGCCGAGGCGGAAGACGAAAAGCGGGCCGCCATTCTGCTCACCAACCTGGGCTTGCCTTTTGAATGGCGACAAGGCGGGCGTTTCCTGTCGCTGGCGTTTGAAGCGTATGGCCAACAGTTTCACCTCTCCCTGTTGCCGCGTGGGGAGTGGCTCAAAGCGTCGCAGCGGCGCAATGAGCATGGACAGCGCCTGACCGCGTCCAGCAGCCAGCTTGCCGCGCTGCTCGAGGAAGTCAGCGCGGCTTGAGGTGATCAGGCAGTTTCCTGTAACCAGCGGGCGACCTGCGGGGCGAAATACGTCAGGATGCCATCGGCCCCGGCGCGTTTGAAGGCCAGCAGGCTTTCCAGTACGCAGGCTCGTTCGTCGAGCCAGCCTTGCTGGGCTGCGGCCTTCAGCATCGCATACTCACCGCTGACCTGATACACAAAGGTCGGCACCTTGAATTCGGTTTTGACCCGCTGCACCACATCCAGATACGGCATGCCGGGCTTGACCATCACCATGTCGGCACCCTCCTGCAAGTCCAGCGCCACTTCATGCAGCGCTTCGTCGCCATTGGCTGGGTCCATCTGGTAAGTGTACTTGTTGCCTTTGCCCAGATTGCCTGCCGAACCCACCGCATCGCGGAAGGGGCCGTAGAAGCTGGAGGCGTACTTGGCCGAGTAGGCCATGATCTGCACCAGTTCAAAACCGGCGGCATCCAGTGCTTGACGGATGCTGCCGATGCGGCCATCCATCATGTCGGAGGGGGCCACCACGTCAGCCCCGGCTTGTGCCAGGCAAACTGCTTGCTGGCACAGGATGTCGACCGTGACTTCATTGAGCACATAGCCCTGATCGTCGATGACCCCGTCCTGACCGTGGCTGGTGTAGGGGTCCAGCGCAATGTCCACGATCACGCCCAGCTCCGGGTAATGCTGCTTCAGCGCCCGTACCGCACGTGCCGCCAGACCCTCCGGATTGCAGGCTTCTTCCGCCTGCAGGGATTTCAGGCTGCTGCCCACCACCGGGAACAAGGCCAGCGCCGGAATGCCCAGTGCCACACAGCGGCCGGCTTCCTTCAGCAGGCGGTCCAGCGTCATGCGCGCCACGCCCGGCATGGAGGCAACGGGCTCGATCTTGTCCTCGCCGTCAATCACGAATACCGGGTAGATCAGGTCTTTGACGGTCAACTGATGCTCACGCACCAGATCACGGGAAAAAGCATGACGGCGCAGGCGGCGCAGACGGGTCAGTGGGAAGGAGCGATTGGTATGCATGCGGGTTTCCATCGGCAGAGGGATCAGGGCAAGCGGAGCGGGGCTGTGGTAAGCTGCGCCATCCGCTGTACAGCGGCCCGCGGTACGCGCGGGCCAGTGCTATTGTAAACGAACACGTCACCGCAAGTGGCCCCAGGCAGGAGCAGTTTTGATGACCATGCATGATTTTTTTGCGACCAGTCCCCGCGGGCTGGAGGCTTTGCTGGCCGAGGAGCTGACAGCGCTGGGCGGTGAACAGGTCAAGGCGGTGGCCGGTGGCGTGCATTTCAAGGGCGACTGGTTGTGCGCGGCGCGTGCCAACCGTTGCAGCCGTCTGGCCAGCCGCATTCTGTGGCGCCTGCGGCAGACCCCTTACCGCACCGAGCAGGACGTCTACCGTGCAGCCCAGGCGCTGCCGTGGGGGCAGTGGTTTGACCCGTCACAGACCATCAAGGTCAGCGTGTCGGCACAAAAGTGCCCGCTGCCCAGTCTGGACTTCCTGACCCTGCGCATCAAGGATGCCATTTGCGATCATTTCCGTGAGCGTACTGGCAGCCGCCCCAGCGTCAATACCGAAGCACCCGATCAGCGCATTTATGCGTTTCTGGATGCACGGGTACTGACCCTGTATCTGGACACCAGCGGTGAGCCGCTGTTCAAGCGGGGCTTGCGTCAGGTGCAGGGCGAAGCGCCGCTGCGCGAGAATCTGGCGGCAGGTATGCTGATGCTCAGCGGCTGGCAAGCGCATACCGAGGATGGCTTGTGCCAGCCGCTGCTGGACCCGATGTGCGGTAGCGGCACCATCCTGATGGAAGCGGCGCAGATGGCCTTGGGCATCGATGCGGGCTCCGGGCGGCGGTTTGCCTTTGAGCGCAATCGCAGCTTTCCACAGGCGGAATGGCAAGCCTGGTTGGCCGAACGAGAGCAGCAGGCGCCGGTTCGCCGCCGTTTGCCGATTTATGGCAGCGACAAATACGGCGATGTGCTGAAACGGGCGCAGGCCAATATTGAGGCTGCCGGTTTGGGCGAGGCGATCGAGCTCAAACAGTGTGACCTGCTGGATTGCCGCCCACCGGCCAGCGATGGGGTGATCGTCAGCAACCCGCCCTACGGTGTACGTCTGGGTGAACTGGAAGCACTGAAGGCGTGGTACCCGCAGCTGGGGCACTGGCTGAAGCAACACTTCAGTGGCTGGCGTGCTTACCTGTTGAGTGCCGATCCGGAGCTGGCCAAAACCATCCGCTTGTCGGCCAGCAAGCGTACGGTCCTGTTCAATGGCGCACTGGAATGCCGCCTGCTGGAATTCAAGATGGTGGCGGGCAGCAATCGCCGACCGGACCCACAAGGAGCACCTCATGTACCAGACGCTGATTGATGCAGCCAGCCTGCAGGCACTGCAAGGCCAGGTGTGCCTGCTCGATTGCAGCCATCAACTGACCGACCTGAGCTGGGGGCGTGCCCAGTACGCGGCAGGACATTTGCCGGGGGCACAGTTTGCCAGTCTGGAGGATGACCTGTCCGCAGCCAAGACCGGGCGCAATGGGCGGCACCCCTTGCCGGAGCGTGCCCACTTTGCGGAGACCGTGGCGCGCTGGGGCATTACCCCGCGGACGCAGGTGGTGGCGTATGACTCTTCAGGCGGGATGTACGCGGCGCGGCTATGGTGGATGCTGCGCTGGCTTGGGCATCAGGCGGTGGCGGTGCTGGATGGCGGTGTCGCCGCCTGGCAGGCTGCGGGGGGGGCATTGACCACCGAGCTGCCACAGGTGGTTCCTGCGGCACCCTATCCGCTGCAACCGGCGGACGAGCCGGTACGGGTAGAGACCGTGCTGACTAACCTGCAGCACCCCGCATTTGTGGTGCTGGACGCACGGGCGCCAGGCCGTTTTGCCGGGGAGGGGGAGACCATGGACCCGGTCGGTGGTCATATTCCCGGCGCACGTAATTTCTTTTTCCAGAACAACCTGCAGGCCGATGGGCGCTTTAAACCGGCGGATGTGCTGCGCCAGCAGTTTGAGCAGCTGCTGGCGGGTGTGGCACCCAGCGAGCTGGTGCACCAGTGTGGCTCTGGTGTGACCGCTTGCCATAATCTGCTGGCGATGAGCCATGCCGGGCTGACGGGCAGCCGCCTGTATGCTGGCTCGTGGAGTGAATGGTGCAGCGACGCATCACGGCCGGTGGCAACCGGCACTGAAGCGTGAGCTGACTGCCGCTTGTACGGGGCTGGCGAGGCCAGCCTGCTACTTAGCCGTTCAGCTTCTCACGGGCCACATTGAGTGCCTTCAGGGTGGCGGCGGTCATGTTGGTACCAGCGAAATGGCTGACCTGGCGGGTGGCCTTGGACAGCGAGTCGAAGGCGCACCCGCCAATCTCTACGGCTGAGCGCATGGCTTCCACGGCAGGTGCTGGCGAGCCCGGCGGCGTGGGGAGCTGGTCCAGCAGGGCTGCGCTGCAGGTGGCAACCCATTTTTCACTGAGCTGCAACCATTCGGTTTGCGTACGCATATTGCTCAGGTAGATATTGCGTGCCGCAGTCATGCCCAGCTCCAGCTGATGGGAGAGCCGCTGCTGTTGCTGGCGTAATTGCTGCTCGGGGCCTCCTGCCGGCAGCAAAGGCTGCGCCTGCCAGTCCTCCAGCAGGGCACGGCTGCCATCCAGCTGTGCTTGCAGCGCATCCTCCATCCCGCACAGCCAAGCGTGGCTGGCTTGTTGGGCCAGATCATTACAGCTTTGCAGACAGGCGTGCAAATCAGCCAATGTAACCATTTGGTGCATTTCCTTCGTGGCGACGCCCTACTTTAGGGCAGTTGCGCGAAGTCTATGCCTTTGCTGCTGCAATGCAAGAGGGATGGTGCGGAATGTGTGGAGTGCTAAATATGCTGATGCCTTGAACCAAATCAGGGCGCGGGTCTGGCAATGGTGGTATTGAAATTTGGCTGTTGCGGCACTGCAACAAATGGATTAGGGCGTGTCCAGCGGTGGGGTGTAATGTGCCTGTAGCTGACCGGCTTGCCACTGCAGGAAGCCCCAGCGCTCGGCATGCCAATCCGGCAGTACCCAGCGCTGGCGTGCGCCGGAGGGCGTGGTGTAGCGATGCTGCGCCGCCCGATGGGTGTGGCCGTGAATCAGGATCGCATCGGGCCAGCGTGCCAGCCAATCCTGTACCGCGCTGTCGGCGACGTCCATGATGGGCAATGGCTTGCTCCGCTTTTGGGCCTCGCTTTGCTCGCGCAGCTGGCGGGCAAAAGCCTTGCGCTCGCTGAGTGGACGCGCCAGAAAAGCCTGCTGCCACTGCGGCTGGCGTACTTCGGCACGGAAGCGCTGGTAGTCATGATCATCCAGACACAGCTGGTCACCATGGCTGAGCAGCAGTTGTTCGCCGGGCAGATAGCAAGGGTCGGGCAGCAACGTCAGCCCGGCGGCCTGGGCAAAGCGTTCGCCCAGCAAGAAATCCCGGTTGCCATGCTGCAGGAACAGTGAGACACCTCGTGCCGCCGTGTGGTGCAACAGGGCTGTCAATTGCCGGGCAAAGGGATCATCCAGATCGTCATCCCCTACCCAGACCTCGAGGAAGTCGCCCAGGATATAGAGGCGGTCACCGCTTTGCAGGCTTGGGAGCCAGTCTGCAAAGCGGTGGTATTCCTGCACCGTGTCGGTAGACAGGTGCAGGTCGGCGATAAAATACAGCTTGGACATGCGTCAGGCCACGGGGCTGTGGCCCGCCAGGCTCAGGCAGCTTCGCCGCGCTCGGCGCGCTCGATCAGCACATCCTGCACCGGTACGTCCTGGAAGAAGCCTGCGCTGCCGGTCTTGACCTTGCCAATCTGGTCCACCACCTCTTGCCCGGCAATCACCTTGCCAAACACACAGTAGCCAAAGCCTTGCTGGCTGGGGTCGCGATAGTTGAGGAAGGCATTGTCGGCGACGTTGATGAAGAACTGGGCGCTGGCCGAATGCGGGTCTGGCGTGCGTGCCATCGCCACCGTGTAGGTGTCGTTCCGCAGGCCATTGGCGGCCTCATTCTCGACGGTCGTCGGTGCCGGTTTTTGCTTCATGCCCGGTTCAAAGCCACCGCCCTGAATCATGAAACCGTCGATCACACGGTGAAATACGGTGCCGTTGTAGTGGCCCGCATCCAGATAGGCCAGAAAGTTGGCCACCGTCTTCGGGGCCTTGTCGGCGTTCAGTTCCAGCGTGATGTTGCCCATGCTGGTATAGAGGGTGACGATGTCGCTCATGATCAGTTTCCTTCAGTAGGCGTAGCGCAGCTTACTTGCTGCGTTTGCGGACAGGTTTCTTGCTGGTGGGCTTGCTGGCAACCGGTGCGTCCGGGCTGTCCGGCAGGCGAACGATGGCTTCGATGGTAATGGCTTCTACCGGCACATCGGTAAAGTCGCCAATGGTCTGCGTGGTTTGCTTGGAGAGGGCTTCCGCCACATCCTCGCCTTTGACCAGCTTGCCAAACACGGTGTAGCCCATGTAGTCCGGCGTGGGCTTGTAATAGTTCAGGTGCTTGTTGTCACTCAGATTGATGAAGAACTGGCTGGTGGCCGAATCTGGATCGTGGGTACGTGCCATGGCCAGGGTGCCGAACTGGTTTTTCAGACCATTGTTGGACTCGCTGGCAATGGGTGCACGGGTGGCCTTGGGCTCCATGCTGGCCGTCAGGCCGCCGCCCTGGATCATGAAGCCAGGGATCACGCGGTGAAAGGTGGTCTGGCTGTAGAAGCCGTCACCAACGTACTGCAGGAAGTTGCGCACCGTCTTCGGTGCTTTGTCGCTATACAACTCGGCGACCATCACCCCCCGGTTGGTACGGATTTCCACCATGGGGCGAGCCAGCAGGGGCAGGCTGAACAGCAGGGCGCTGAGGGTAAACAGACGGGTAACAGATTTCATGCGGGTGTCCATCAACTGACATCTTCGTAAATGATTTTCCAGCCACTGCCTTCGCGTTGCCAGTATTGCCGCTTGCCGCCCTTGCTGCTGAGGTTGTCGCTACGGTAATCCTGCTCGAAGGTGGCCACCACCATATCCGGGTTATCCGGGTAGCGGAACAGGCTGACATTGCTTAAGCCAATCTTGATCCATTTCTTGCTGGCATTGACTGTGGTTTTCTGTGCCGACCAGGCCGTCAGGTCCTGGCTGCCGCTGCGGAAGTTGGCCGAGTAGTGCTCCAGGTAGCGGCGGGTGTCACGGCTTTCCCAGTCTTGCCGCCAGTGCTCCAGGCTTTGCAACAGGCTATCCCGATCCTGCTGGGTTTGCTCGGCATTAACCCAGTCAAAGTCCCGGCTGATGATCACCGGAGTGACGCCGATCTGCAGGTATTTGCTGAGCGCCATCAAGTCCTGGTTGGTCAGCGCCACGCAGCCATTGCTGGATAACGGTGGCCGGCTATAGGTGTCAGACGGGCTGCCGTGCAGCCAGATACCGTGGCCGGTCCGCTTTTGCAGCCGGTCCCACTCATTGGGATAGCTCAGCGGGAAAGCGGCGGCCCCGTACAGATCAGGCAGCGAGGCCTTGGGGAGCTGTGACAGCACAAAGTACACGCCCAGCGGAGTGCGTTGATCGCCTTCGATCCGCTTGTCGTAACCATTCTTGCCGATGGTGATGTAGAAATCGTCCACCCGGCGCGGGGTACCATTGTCGTTCTGGTACACATACAGGCGGGAGCGGCTGACATCGACCGCCAGCAGATAGCGCTGGGCGCTGGACAGTTGCAAGATGTTGCCGGGTACCTTGTCGACCGGCGCATCTTCGGTATAGCGCTTCAGGCGGACCTGGGCTTCCAGCCGCAGGTCATTCAGCACTTCGGGGCTGACCTCGGAGACATCGCCCATGGTTTTGAGCGGACGGCCTCGCGCCTTCAGCAGGTCCCCCTGAATCAGGTGTGCCAGACGGTAGTTGGGGTAATCGCGCAGCAGCTGGTCCAGCGTGGACTGGGCCGTGCCAAACTGCCCGCGCTGCATGGCATCCAGCACCCGCATCAATTCCTGCTCGGGGCGACGATGCGTCACGTCAATGGGCTTGCCGGGGCTGGCCTGCGCCAGCGGCAGGGGCGCCGGGTCCGGTGTGGCAAACGAACCCATGGAGTTGACCGACGCCGCGGGCAGACTGACCAGCACCAGTGCCAGTACACGTCGCAACCGCCCTGGGCGGGGAGACATCAAGCCACTACGTTTTGAACGGTTCAACGGCCTACCCGTTCCTCGGTAATCAACCATCGGTCGCCATTCCTCGTCATGATCAGCGTTTTGCCGGTGGAAGTCTTCAGTGTATCCGACTTGTATGACTGGGTGAATGTCACACGTGCCGTGTTGTCATCAATGAAACTGACTTTAGGTGCGCCAATGCTGACGCTGATGGAGCTGGATGCGGTAAGGCGCTCGCGACGCTCGGCTTCCCACGCCGAGCGGCTCATGCCGCGTGGCGGCTTGAAGCTGCTGCCGTAGGCGGACAGGTAAGCCCCTACTTTCTGCTTCGACCAAGCCTGTGCCCAAGCCTCGGTGGCCTGCAATACCGGTTTGTCATCGCGGCTGCTGGCGGCCGGTTTGGCCGGCTCAGTCTTGGCTGGTTCCGGTTTGCTGGGCTCCACCTTCACCGCTGGCGTGGTGGCATCCGGTTTGACGGGCTTGGTGGCAGGTGTCGTCACGGTTGCGGCCGGTTTGGCGGGTTCAGTCTTCACCGGCTCAGGCTTCACCGGTTCCGGCTTGGCGGTGGCGACCACCACCGGTGCGGTCGGTTTCACGGTGGCCAGCGGTGCGCCAGGCTTGGTGAAGAGGTCACGAATCAGCGTCAGCTTGGTTTGCGCGTTGGCATTGTTCTTGTCCAGCTGCAGCGCACGGCTGTAGGCCTGGCTTGCCATCTGCGCATAAATGTCACCCAGGTTCTCGTGTGCGGTGGCATAGCTGGGGTGGGTCTGGATCGACATTTCCAGCGCCTGACGCGCTTTGTCGAACTGTTTCTGCTGGGCGTACAGCACCGCCAGATTGTTATACGGCTCCGGCAGCTCCGGATAGTCTTCCGTCAGCCCCTGGAAGACCTTGATGGCGTCGGCAGGCTTGTTAAGGTCAACCAGCGCCAGGCCTTTGGCAAAGCGGACTTTGGCATTCTTGGGGTCTTTGACCAGATACTGATTGGCCCGCTCCAGGGCTTGCGTACTTTGACCTTGCTTGATCAGCGCGCTGATGTCCTGGGCTTCGTCAGCACGGGCGGTGGTCAGTGCCAGTACCAGGCAAAGCGGAATGAGGCGCAGCGGGCGATTGGGCATATTGGACTTTGTCAAAGCGGTTTGATCTGGCGGATTCTAACAAGAAGCAGTCCTGTACCACAATTCAGCGCAGCATCATTGTTGCATTTGTTTATCATGCTTAAGGCACGGCGTGCTTTTGAGCTTGTCCTGCGCGGCATGCGGTGGGCATTGTGTTTGGTGTGTCGGGTGTGGTCTGCCGGATGCCGCCAGTCATGCCGCCCTACTGCCCCTTGGTACAAGGTCAGATGGCATGCGCCGACAAGCTCGAACCATGACCCGCTCTTGGGGGGGGAGCACCTGCGGGATTCTGTCTTTTCAGGTAAGATCAAGACCTGATTATTTTCCGACGCAATGGATCGTTCCCGTACACCATGAGTGATGCACCAGTAGTTGCCCATTTCATCCGCACCATCATTGACAACGACCTGAAGGATGGGCGGCATGCGGCCATCCAGACCCGTTTTCCGCCGGAGCCCAATGGCTACCTGCATGTGGGGCACGCCAAGTCGATCTGCCTGAACTTCGGGCTGGTGCAGGGCGAGCAGGCCTATGCCGGTGCCTGCAACTTGCGCTTTGACGATACCAATCCGGAAAAAGAATCCGAAGAGTATGTGCGCGCCATCATGGAAGACGTGCGCTGGCTGGGGTTTCAATGGCAAGGCGAAGTGCGCTTTGCCTCGGATTACTTCGAGCAGTTGTACGGCTATGCTGTCGAGCTGATCCAGAAAGGTCTGGCCTATGTGGATGACCTCGATGCCGAGCAGATGCGTGCCTACCGCGGCACCCTGACCGAGCCGGGCAAGCCGAGCCCCTGGCGTGACCGCAGTGTTGAAGAAAACCTCGACCTGTTCACCCGCATGCGTGCCGGCGAGTTTGCCGACGGTAGCCGTACCCTGCGGCTGAAGATCGACATGGCGTCCGGCAACATCAACCTGCGTGACCCGGTCATCTACCGCATTCGCCGCCTGCATCATATTCGCACCGGAGATGCATGGTGCATCTACCCGATGTACGACTACACCCATTGCATCTCGGATGCGCTGGAAGGCATCACCCATTCGCTGTGCACGCTGGAGTTTGAAGACCACCGGCCCTTGTATGACTGGGTGCTGGACAATATCAGCATTGACTGCCACCCACGGCAGTACGAGTTCTCGCGGCTGGAGCTGTTGTACGCGCTGACCTCCAAGCGCAAGCTGAACCAGCTGGTCAACGAAAAGGTGGTCAGTGGCTGGGACGATCCACGCATGCCCACGGTCTCCGGCATGCGTCGCCGGGGCTACAGCCCGGCCGGGATTCGCCTGTTTGCACAGCGTTGCGGCATCTCCAAGAGCGAGAACGTAATTGATTACTCGGTGCTGGAAGGCGCTGTGCGCGAGACGCTGGAAGCCGAAGCGCCCCGCGTGATGGCCGTGCTCAACCCCTTGAAGGTGACGCTGACCAATTTTGAAGCCGGGGTCACCGGCCAGCGCAGCGCACCGTTCCATCCGCATCACCCGGAGTTCGGTGAGCGTGAAGTACCGATCGCTGCCACCCTGTACGTCGAGCGCGATGACTTTGCCGAAGTGCCGCCCGCTGGCTGGCAGCGTCTGGCGCCGGGCATGGAAGTGCGCTTGCGCTACTCCTATGTGATTCGCTGCGATGAGGTGGTGAAGGACGCATCAGGCGAGGTCGTCGAGTTGAAATGCTCGATTGATCACGCTACATTGGGGCAGAACCCGGTGGGCCGCAAGGTCAAGGGCGTGATTCACTGGTTGTCCGCCGAACACGCCATTGCGGCAGAAGTCCGTCTGTATGACCGCCTGTTTACCGAACCCCGTCCGGATGCGGTGCGGGGTGACGATGGCCAGTACGTGGACTTCATGCAGTTCCTCAACCCGCATTCCTTGCAGGTGGTGGAGGCCTGGGTGGAGGCTGCAGTGCAAGACGCGGCACCGGAGACCCGTTACCAATTCGAGCGGCTGGGCTATTTCTGCACTGACCGCGTTGAACATCGGGCAGGGGGCAAGCCGGTGTTCAACCGGACGGTGACGTTGAAGGATTCCTGGAGCAAGGAAGCAGGCTAAGGCAGGAGCAGGGTGATGCAGATGTTGAAAACGTTGGGTGGGCTGTTATTGCTGCTGGCGCTGGGCGCCCAGGCGCAAATGTATAAATGGGTCGATGCACAGGGCGTGACCCACTACTCGCAGACGCCGCCTCCTGCGGGCACCCAGACGCAGACTGTTGCGCCCAAGTCGGCCTCAGGTGGTGGCAAGGCCAGTGGCAGTGGCGACTGGCAGAGCCAACAGACAGACTTCAACAAGCGGCAGATGGACAAGAAAGACCAGCAGTCCAAGGCCGATGCCCAGGCCGCCAAAGACGCAACCCAGCGCCAGCGCTGCGCTGAGGCGCGGGACCACCTGTCAAGGATGAGGTCGGCGAGCGGGATTTATCAGGTGAACGAGAACGGTGAGCGTGTCTTCATGGACCCGAAAGCATCGGAGCAAGCCATCCGCTCGCTGGAAGCGGATATTGCCAAGTACTGTAGTTGATCCCGCCGGGGAGGCCTGCGCCTGCCCGGTACGCCGCCTTCGGGCGGCGTTTTTGTTGCCGGTGGCCGGAAAGCACCGGTTTGGCCCGGCCTGAGGCCGGGTACCTTGAGTGAGAGCCCAGATGCTGAAACTGTACAATACCCTGTCCCGCCAGAAAGAAGTGTTTACCCCGATCCAGCCCGGCAAGGTCAATATGTACGTCTGTGGCATGACGGTGTACGACCTCTGCCATGTCGGGCATGCCCGCATGCTGGCTGCGTTCGATACCATCTATCGCTGGCTGCGGGCCTCGGGGTACGAGGTGAACTATGTGCGCAACATCACCGACATTGAAGACAAGATCATCAAGCGGGCGCTGGAGCGTGGCATTACCCCGATGCAGCTGGTGGATGAGAATGTCGCTGCCATGGACGATGATCTGGCTCACCTGAACCTGTTGCCGCCCACCCTGCAGCCGCGTGCCACCCAGCACGTGGAGGGCATGGTGCAGATGATCGAACAGCTGATTGCCAATGGTCGCGCCTACCCGGCGGACAACGGTGATGTGTACTACGCGGTACGCAGCTTTGAGGGCTACGGCAAACTCTCCGGTAAAACGCTGGCCAACCTGCGGGCCGGCGAGCGGGTGGAGGTGGATCCGCACAAGCGTGACCCGTTTGACTTTGTGCTGTGGAAGGCCGCCAAACCCGGTGAGCCACACTGGGCATCGCCCTGGGGGCCGGGGCGTCCGGGCTGGCATATTGAGTGCTCGGTGATGTCCAAGCATCATTTTGGCGTGCACTTTGACATTCACGGCGGTGGCGAGGACCTGCAGTTCCCCCATCACGAGAACGAGATCGCGCAAAGCGAAGGCTGCCATAACCATACTTACGTCAATTACTGGCTGCACAACGGCTTTCTGCAACTCAATGGCGAGAAGATGTCCAAATCACTGGGCAACTTCTTCACCATCCGCGATGTGCTGCGACAGTTCGACGGTGAAGTGGTACGCTTTCTGCTGGTGCGGGCACATTACCGCAGCCCGATCAACTACTCGGAAGAGCTGCTGCGCGATGCCAAGCAAGGGCTGGAGCGGTTGTACACCGCGCTGCGGCAAACCCCGCCTGCTGATGGCGTAACGCTGGACTGGCAGAATTCGTATGCTGCCCGCTTCCGTGAGGCGATGGATGATGACTTTGGCACCTCGGAAGCCGTAGCAGTGCTGTTTGATCTGGCTGGTGAAGTCAACCGCAGCCGCGATCCGCAGCTGGCGGCGCAGCTGAAGGCACTGGCCAATGTGCTGGGCCTGCTCGAGCGTGATCCGCAAGCCTTCCTGCAAGGTGAGGCGGGCGCGGACGGGCTGGATGCCGCCGCGATTGAAGCCCAGATTGCCGCGCGGCAAGCGGCGCGCAAGGCAAAGGACTTTGCCGAAAGCGACCGCATCCGTGATGCACTGCTGGCGGCCGGGATTGTGCTGGAAGACGGCCCGCAAGGCACCACCTGGCGGCGGCAGTAAGCGCGGCTGATCAGGCTCAGGATCAGAACAGGCCGATACTGAGCCCGGCCGCAAAGGTGGCGCCCCACTCCTCGGCAGCGTTCAACTGCTCGGGGGTGGGTTCCCCTTTGACCAGCATGGGTGGCAGCGCGCGTTTCCAGCCGTAACCCGTGGCGATGCGCTCCACATTGACAATGGCACCCTGACCGTCATTGCCCGCGCAGACAAACAAGCCGTAGGGTCGCCCCTGCATTTTGCCTTCCGCCGGGTAGTAGGTGCGGTCAAAGAAATCCTTGATGGCACCGGACATATAACCAAACTGCTCGGCGGTGCCGATCAGGATGCCATCGGCTTCCAGCAATTCCGTGGTGGTGGCCTGCAGCGCTTGCCGGTTGCAGACGGTGATTTCATCGGCTGCCTGGGCGAGACCGGCAGCGACGGCCTCAGCCAGCCGCCCGGTTCGTCCTCCCTGGCTATGCCACACCAAAAGGACGCGTTTCACAATCCGGCCCGGGTCAACTCGTCGGAAAGTGCCAAAAACAGGCTTGCCAGTGGTTCGAAGGCGTGCGCTTCAGTTTGGGGTAGCAGTAGACATTGCCGGGTTAAATCACGCGCCAGATGGCGTGTGTGCCAGTTGGTTTCACGAATGATCCATGCCAGTTCGTTCCAGAAGATTTCCCCGTTAGTGTCAGATTCCCTTTGGGCTTCAGGCAACCAGACATCAAGCCCGGCGCTGGTGAAGGCGCGCTGAATGACATTCAGCCGATCTGCCAGTCGCTGTTTCAGCTGTCTGCCAACATGGCTGGTACAGTGCCAGTCCAGCTGCTCCAGCACTTCCAGTGCTTGACCAAAGCGTAACAAAAGCTGATGCAGGGCAGCTTCAATCTTTTCCGTGCTGATTGCGGGGGCTTCGCCAACCGGCAGGTCTTGTGTGCCACTGAGTGCGGCTTGACGTGTCTTTCGGGTGAACTGGCCCGGCAAAAGTTTGAAGGCAATACGTAGTTGCCCCAAGGGATAACTACGGTGCTCCAGCATGCCACTGACCATTTCTGCCAAAGCCAAAATTTCTGCGACGGGACCGAGGCGCTCCCCGCCAATCTGACGCGGATAACCGCTCTCGTCGGCGCGTTCGTGGTGGCAGGCGATTAGAGCGGCCACTTCACCGCCGAGTCCGGCCACATTTTGCGCCCACATTTGCCCGATGATCGGATGGGCCGACAACTGCTTCCATTCGCCCGGCCCGATCGGTTGTTGGGCCTTCCACAGGGCCGGGTTCAGGTATAGATAACCAATGTCGTGCAATAACGCTGCAGGGAGCAGGTGGCGCCAGGCTTGCCCGGCAGCTTGGGCCGTGGAAATCGCAATCAGGGCGACCCTTAAGCCATGCTCAATAAACTTTGGGTCACTGTGCCGTGCAATGGCCAGTGCACTCCACGCGCACTCCGGGAGGCTCAGACGCTGCAGGGCCTCTTGTAACTCCAGCGTAATGCCACTGCGACTGGCCCAGTGCGCCAGAATGGGGTCCTGATCCAGGATGTGATTAAAAATATCCAGCAGGGTGCGGTTGTTGGGTGCATCGGCTACCCGGATGCTGTGCTCCAGCGGGCGGCGCAACTTGTGATGCAGGAGTCTCGCCTGAATGTCGCCCGCCAACGTGCTGCCATTGGCAAGAAGTTTAACGCCAGTTTCGGAATAGATGTCTTCGCACGCCTGAATGTCATGCGCTGCCCCTGCGGCAGCCAACTGCTGCAGGAACTGGTTATTGACGATCTCGAAACTCATGGCGGCATGGCTTCCTGTGATCGCTGCCCTGAAGAAGGCAGTAGTCCTAATGCTAGCACTGCCAGGAACGCAGTTAAACCTTGAGTAGCATGAAAGGTATGAACTATTGGACAGTTGACGGAGCGGCGGCTGCGGCGGGGTCGCAATGGAGGATGGCGGTGGCGTAGCGGCGGCCCCCCGTCAGGCTGTTGAGCAGGCCGCTTTCCTCACGTTCGATCACAGGAATGGGGCGCCCTTGCTTACGGCAATGCAAGTGGACGGCATCTTGCAGGCGCTGCTGGATGTTGCCGGTCATCAGCAGGGTGCTGGTTTCTACCCGAATCTGCCAACGCTGGTTTCCCAGCTCCAGCGTATCGACCCCGGCGTCCAGGCCATGCTGGTCCGCCACCCAGAGCGCAGTCGGCTTCAGTTGGGTGCAGGCACAGCAGAGCAGACCCAGCAGCAGGGGCAGGCCATGGCGCGTCATGGTGATCTCCGGAGGGTAATGCCGACAAGGGTAAGACGCGCTGCGGGTACTGTCCAGCCTGAAGTGGGATGGTGGATCTGCGCATGACGTCGTACTGACTCACGGGTGAGGTTAATCCTCAGAGGTTACTTTCTATTTGAGCGCTATCTCATTCATTTTAAAGGAAATTGTCTTTTCGATGAAAATGCCGTAAGTCCTTGTCGCAAAAGGAAAAATCGCGATTTACCGCCTTGACCTGCCATTTTTTTTTAACTATAGTGGCGACAAGTGGGAAAAAGTGGGTTTTTGTGGGTTTTTGACCCAAACCAGCGGCGCGAGGACACAGTGGGCTTTCGGGGTAGCGCGATTCTGAATCTGGATAGCAAGGGGCGCATGGCGGTCCCGGCACGCTATCGGGATGCGCTCGCCGAGCAGGCCGATGGCCGTCTGGTCATCACGGCGGACCCAAGCAAGTGTCTGCTGCTGTATCCGGCGCCGGAATGGGGCCCGATTGAAGAAAAACTCAACAGTGTGTCCAGTTTCAATCCGCAACTGCGCGCCTATCAGCGGGTGGTGGTGGGTTACGCCGAGGACGTGGAGATGGACTCGGCGGGGCGCATTTTACTCTCTCCTGAGCTGCGTGCCTTCGCCGGGCTCGACAAACGGGTGGTCATGATCGGTCAAGGCAAGAAATTCGAGATCTGGGATGAGCTCGGATGGCAGCGCCAGTGTGATGTGGCGCTGCAGTACAGCAGTGATGGCATGCCTGCCGAACTCGAAGGGTTCTCGCTCTAATGTCCACCTCCAGCCCACACGTCACCGTGTTGCTCGAGGAAGCGGTGACGGCACTCTCCGTGCATCCGGACGGCATCTATGTGGATGGCACCTTTGGTCGAGGGGGACATAGCCGACGC
The DNA here is from genome assembly GCF_012641365.1 of Leeia aquatica. Taxonomy (NCBI): domain Bacteria; kingdom Pseudomonadati; phylum Pseudomonadota; class Betaproteobacteria; order Neisseriales; family Leeiaceae; genus Leeia; species Leeia aquatica. The sequence goes on along the minus strand of NZ_JABAIM010000001.1, from coordinate 1,502,193 downwards.
ATCCTGCAGCAGCTGGGGCCGCAGGGTCGCCTGATCGCGCTCGACCGTGACCCGCAGGCCATCGCCGCGGCGGCCAGTATCGACGACCCGCGTTTCACCATTGTGCATACCGCTTTCGCCGAGCTCGCCGATGTGCTGGCGCAGCAGGGCATCGCCCAGGTGGACGGCATCTTGCTGGATCTGGGTGTGTCCTCCCCGCAGCTGGATGAGGCTGAGCGTGGTTTCAGTTTCCGTTTTGATGCGCCACTGGACATGCGCATGGACAACAGCCGTGGCCTTACCGCTGCGGATTGGCTCAACTCCGCTGCAGAAGCGGATATCGCAAGGGTGGTCAGGGATTATGGTGAAGAGCGGTTTGCTAAACAGGTTGCAAGCGCGATTGTTGCTGCGCGCGGCCAAGAGCCCATCGTCACAACCCGGCAGCTTGCCGCGATCGTGGCGAAGGCCGTCCGCACTCGCGAGCCGGGCCAGGACCCCGCGACACGCACCTTTCAGGCTGTACGGATTTACCTCAATCGCGAACTCGAAGAACTTTCGCTAGTCCTGCCGGCGGCCATTGCCTGCCTGAAGCCAGGCGGGCGTCTGGCGGTGATCAGCTTTCACTCGCTGGAAGACCGCATGGTCAAGCAGACGCTGCGTGACGCGGCGACGGTGGATCGTTTGCCCAGCCGGGTACCGGTGCGTGCCGCAGACATGCCGCAGGCGCCGGTGACGCTAATCGGCAAGGCCATCAAGCCGAGTGCAGAAGAGATCCGGCAGAACCCGCGCTCACGCAGCGCTGTGCTGCGTGTGGCAGAGCGCACCGGGGGTGAGCGTGCATAAGCTCAATGCCCTGCTGCTGATCGTGGCGGTGTTGTCTGCCTTGTCGGTGGTGACTTCACAGCACAAGTCACGCCGCATCTTTGCCGAGCTGCAACATGAGGATGCGCAGGCCAAGCAGTACAAAGAGGAGTACGACAAGCTGTTGCTGGAACAGAGCACCCAGGGCATGCACTCGCGTATTGAGCGTGAGGCAACCGGGACGCTGAAGATGAAAACGCCGGACCCACAGCGTACGCGGGTGGTGACGGCCAATGGTGAATCGGTGGTGGTGGTGCCACCGAAGGAAGAGTAAAACGTGGCTCGCGCACGCTATGCCAATCCTGAACTTGCCCTGAAGTTGCCGGCCTGGCGGTCGGCACTGGTCTTTGGCATGCTCGGTTTGGGCATCGTGGCGCTGGCGGGTCGCGCGCTCTACCTGCAGGTGCAGCAGGATGATTTCCTGCGCAAAGAAGGGGAGATCCGCTACAACCGGGTGATTCCGCTCAAGGCCAAGCGCGGTGTGATTACCGACCGTGAGGGCAACACCCTGGCACGCAGCGCACAGGCGGCCAGTATCTGGGTCAATGCCAAAGAGGCGGCCGGGCTGGTGACTTTGGAGCAATTTCGCCAGTTATCCGACCTGCTGAAAGTGCCTGAAACCGAGCTGAGGGCCCGTTTTGCCAGCAAGGACCGTGAGTTCGTCTATCTCAAGCGCCGCATCAACCCGGAGCTGGCCAAAACCATTCTGGACCTGAAAGTGCCTGGCGTGTACCAGCAGCCGGAGTATGTCCGCCTGTATCCAGCGCACGAGATGATGGCCCATATCGTTGGCTTTACCGACAACGACGAGAAGGGGCAGGAAGGCATCGAGCGGGCACGTAACAGTCTGCTGGCCGGACAGGATGGCCGCTGGAAGGTGATCCGCGATCGCCGTGGTTATGTGGTGGAAGACGTTGGCACCAAGGTGCTGCCGAAGGACGGCGAGACGGTCACCCTGTCAATTGACAGCGATATTCAGTACTGGGCTTATCACGAACTGGTGGCGGGGGTGGCTGCGGCCAAGGCCAAGGCCGGTGGCGTGGTGGTGCTGGATGCCCATACCGGTGAGATCCTCGCGCTGGCCAACCTGCCGACCTACAACCCGAACAACCGCAGCAAGATCGACCCCAGCCGCATGCGTAACCGTGTGCTGACCGATCAGTTCGAGCCCGGTTCCATGATGAAACCGCTGTCGATCGCCACGGCGCTGGACGCCGGGATCGTGCAGCCCACCACCCTGATTCCGACCAGCGGCAGCACCCAGATCGGCGGCCGTACCATCACCGACACCCATAACTATGGCTCGCTGACGGTAGAGGGCGTGGTGCAGAAGTCGAGCAACATCGGCACCGC